>DATCYP010000014.1:0-74378 GCA_036526375.1 Gaiellaceae bacterium
ACGTGGCACGACCGCCGCGCCGGGACACTGGTCGTCAGAGCACCCCGTTCCGGTGTCACCGAAATCCAGCCGATATCGGCCTCCGGGTGAGTGTCGCAACAGAAAAGGCCTGCTCGGCAGGCCTTCTCCAGTAGCGGGGGCAGGATTTGAACCTGCGACCTCCGGGTTATGAGCCCGGCGAGCTACCTGACTGCTCCACCCCGCGTCGCGGCGACGATTGTAGCAGCCTCGTTACGATTTTTGCGATGTCGGACTGGGCGATCTGGGCCGCGCTGATTCTCTCGGCGGCGGCGGCAATAGGGGCGATCACGCTGCTCACGGTGCGCGCCCGCGATGCCTGGCGCGCCGTGAAGGACGCGCGCCGCGACGTCGTCCGCCGGCTCGACGACCTGTCGGCGAAGGCCGAGGCGACCGCGGACAGGGCTACCGCCGCCGGGGACGCCACCGGACTGCAGGAGAGCCTCGGCCGCCTGCGCGTCTCGCTCGATCGGCTCGCCGTCCTACGCTCGGCGCTCGACGAGGCTCGGGTCTCCTTCGCCCGCGTCACGGCGGTCGTCCCGCACAAGTGATCGTCGCCGCGGTCGATCTCGGCACGAACACGACCCGGCTTCTCGTCGGACGCGTCGAGGACGGCAGCGTCGAGGATCTCCACCGCGAGACGCGGATCACGCGTCTCGGCGAGGGCGTCGACGCGCGCGGCCGCCTCCTCCCCGTCCCGATCGCCCGCGTCCGCAACGCGCTCTCCGACTACCGCCGCACGGCCGAGTCGCTCGGCGCCGCGCGGACGCTGCTCGTCGCGACGAGCGCGGTCCGCGACGCGGAGAACGGCGAGGCGTTCCTCGGCGAGATCGAGTGGAGCTACGGCTTCTCGACGCGGCTGCTCTCGGGCGACGAGGAGGCCGAGCTCATGCTCCGCGGCATCGGCCCCACCCCGCCGGGAACCCTGGTCGTCGACATCGGCGGCGGCTCGACCGAGCTCGTCCTCGACGGCTTCCAGACGAGCCTGCCGCTGGGCTCCGTCCGGTTCACGGAGAGGCACGGCGAGGATGTCGCGGCGCTCGAGGCGGCCGCACGCGAGGTGCTGCCGGAGCTGGAGCCCGCAACCGCGATCGGCGTCGCGGGCACGATCACGACGCTCGCGGCGCTCGACCTCGGCCTCCCGGAGTACGACCGGACGCGCGTCCACGGTCACCTGCTCACGCGCGACCGTGCCCGCGCGCAGCTCGAGCGGCTGGCCGCGCTGCCGCTCGAGGAGCGGCGCCGGGTGCCGGCCCTCGAGCCGGAGCGGGCGCCGGTGATCGTGGCGGGCGGCGCGATCCTCGTCGCCGTCCTCGAGACATACGGCCTCCACGGGATCCGCGTGAGCGAGCGGGGCCTGCTCCACGGTGCGGCGCTCGCCGCGGCGGAGCTCCCCGAGCCGGAAGAGGGCGCAGCGCCTCCCGGCGCCTACACGTGCTGCTAGAGGACGACTGAGCCGGGCTCCGGCTCGTCTGCCGGGGATTCGCCTGCCGGCGGCTCGTCCTCGGCGAGCCGCCGCTGGACGACGGCGCGCGACAGCACACCCACGAGCCTGCCGCCCTCCTCGACGACGGGCACCCGCTCGAGGTCGTGCTCCTCGAGGAAGCGGAAGGCGCCCTCGAGCTCGAGGCCGGCATCGAGGGTGAAGTGCGGCGGCTCGGCGATCTCGCACAGCGCCACATCCCCGGGCTCGCGGCCGGCCGCCACCACCTCGCGCACGAGCGTCTTGCGCGTCACGACGCCGAGGAGCCCTCCACGGTCGTCCGTGACGAAGATCGCGCGCACGTCGTCGTTGTCGGCGAAGCAGCGCCCGGCCTCCTGCGCGCTCGCGCCGGCCGCGAGCGTCGTCGGCTCGGGCACCATCGCGTCGCGAACGGTTGCGGGACTCACCGTGCGCATTCTCGCGCTTTACGGGTAGATCCCGCGGGCCTCGAGCGCCGCCGCGACCTCGCGGATCGCCGCCACCATCGCGGCCTGGCGCAGCGTGATCTTCCTGTCCTCCGAGACGGAATAGACGCGATCGAGAGCGTCCACCATCATGTCGGACAGCTTGCGGCGGATCTCGTCGCGGTCCCAGAACAGCCGGCCGAGATCCTGCACCCACTCGAAGTACGAGACCGTGACGCCCCCGGCGTTCGTGAGGATGTCCGGCACGACCGGGATCCCGCGCTCGCCGAGGATCTCGTCCGCCTCGATCGTGGTGGGCCCGTTCGCGCCCTCGATGACGAGCGAAGCGTGCACGCGGTCGGCGTTCGCGCTCGTGAGCTGGTCCTCGCGGGCGGCGAGGACGAGGACGTCGCACGGGAGCTCGAGTAGCTGCTCGTTCGTGATCCGCTCGCAGCGGTCGTAGCCGGCGAGCGACCCGTGCTCGACGACGTATGCGTGGAGGGCCGGGACGTCGAGCCCGCGCTCGTCGTGGGCGCCGCCGGAGACGTCGGAGACGGCGACGACCCGCGCGCCTCGCTCGTGGAGCTCCGAGGCCGCCACTCCCCCCACGTTCCCGAATCCCTGCACGACGCAAGCGCGGCCCGCGAGCTCGTAGCCGAGCCTGCGGGCCGCCTGCTCCGCCACCATGACGACGCCGGCCCCGGTCGCCTCGCGCCGGAAGACCGAGCCGCCGATCGAGATCGGCTTGCCGGTCACGACCTCGGGCACCGCGTAGCCGGTCTGCATCGAGTACGTGTCCATCATCCAGGCCATGGTTTGCTCGTTCGTGGCCATGTCCGGCGCGGGGATGTCGGTCTGGGGGCCGAAGTCGCGGATCAGCTCGGAAGTGAAGCGTCGAGTGAGCCTCTCGAGCTCCCGGGGCGAGAGCGCGTGGGTGTCGCAGCGGATGCCGCCCTTCGCGCCGCCGTACGGGAGGCGGAGGAGCGCGCATTTCCACGTCATCCACGTCGCGAGCGCCGCGCACTCGCCGAGCGAGACCTCCAGGTCGTAGCGGATGCCGCCCTTCGTGGGGCCGAGCACCGTCGAATGCTGGACGCGGTAGCCCGGGTAGATCTCCACCGAGCCGTCGTCGCGGCGGAGCGGGACGCTGACGATGACCGCGCGCTCGGGAAAGCTGAGGCGCTCGGCGACCATGTCGGAGACGCCTGCATATGGGAGCGCCTGCTCGTACTGGGCGCGCGCCATGCGGAACAGCGGCGTGTCCCACTCGAGGACCGGTTCCGGCGACGACGTATCCAGCTCGGACACGGGCCGGAGTGTACGGTCGGGCGGCGTTCGGCGGCTTGGCTGGGGCCTCCCCGCGCCTCCACCCACCTTCGAGCCTAACGGGAGAAGGTGCGCGTGTCCGCGACGGAATCGTCGCGAGAGGGTGACGGCTCGTGCCCGTCCGTGGAAGCCGGGGCGAGCATGCTCCGCCCCTCCATCTCGGCGGGCACCGGCTCCCCGAGGAGCTCGAGCAGCGTCGGCGCGATGTCGGTCAGAGCGCGCTCGGGCCCGGGCCCGGCCGGGACGCCCTCGGCCACCAGCACGTACAGCCCCTCGTGCGCGTGGTTCGCGTCGTCCGGCCCGGTGTCGTTCTCGAACACGTGCACCGTCCCCGTGCCGACCTGACCGACGCTCCGCCAGTAGAGGTCGCCGAAGTAGACGAGGAGGTCGGGCGCGACGCCCTGCGGCTCCGCGTAGAGCTCCTCGGGCCGGTGGGCGACCGTGCCGATCGGCCGGCCCCGGTCGTCGCCCAGCGCCTCGAGCTTCTCCTTGAGCTCGCTCCGCACGCGCTCGTAATCCGCCGCGGGGACGATCCCCTCCGGCTCCCGTCCCTCGACGTTGAGGAAGAGCCGACAGTAGTAGCCGCCCTCGCCCCAGGCCGCCGTTCGTGACCAGTCGATGAGGTCGGGCGTGAGCCGTGTCGGCTCGCTCGGCTCATCGCGCAGCACGAGATACCCCTCGCGCCGGAGCCACTCGTTGACGCAGATGCCGCCGTCCATCCGCTTGGCGCCGTGGTCGGAGACGACGAGCACTGCTGTCTGCTCGTCGGCGAACCGCAGCAGCCCGGCGATCTTCGAGTCGAGCCGGCGGTAGTAGTCGAGCATCGCGTGCTCGTACGGGTTGCCGGGCTCGAACAGGCGGTGCTCCGGGTCGGTGAAGCGCCAGAAGCCGTGGTGGATGCGGTCGGTGCCCATCTCGACCATGAAGAAGAGGTCCCACGGGCGCGTCTCGAGCAGGTGCTCGGCCAGCCGGAACCGCTTCTCGGTCATCTCCTCGATCTGGCCGAGCAGCCGATCCTTGTCGTCCGTCCGGAAGTTCTCGACGTCGACCATGTAGCGGCCGACGAACTGCTCGATCTCGTCCTTCAGCTCGGGCGGATACGTGTAGCGGCTCGTCCGCGTGTCGGGAGTGAGGAAGCACGAGACCATCTCCCCGTTGACGCGGCTCGGCGGGTACGTCTGCGGCACGCCGAGCACCACCACATCGCGCTCCTTCGCGGACAGGATGTCCCAGACCCGCGGCACGCGCACGGAGCGCGAGTCGGCGAAGACGAGCTGGTCGTACGAGTGGTCGCGCCGGTTGCGGAAGCCGTAGAAGCCGAGGGAGCCCGGGCTCCGCGACGAGGTCATGACCGACCACGCCGGCACGGTGATCGGCGGGTCGCAGGAGCGGAGGACGCCGAACGAGCCTCGCTCCGTGAGCGAACGGATGGTCGGCAGCTCGGGGAGCCAGCGGTCGAGGACGAACTGGGGCGCTGCGCAGTCGAGCCCGATCACGAGGACGCGCTTGGCCATCGAGCCCACGTTAGTCGCGGGGCAGCCCGAGGCGTTCCGCTGCCAGGCCCGCCAGCTCCCCCGCGGCGAGGCAGATGCCGCCCCGTTCGCGCACCGCCTCGATCAACTCGAAGTACAGCCGGTCCCAGCCCCGCGCGCTCGGCCCGTCGAACCGCTCCGGGTGCCAGAGGATGGAGAAGGCGCCGCCGTGCTCGGCGGCCCAGTCGAGGAGCGCGAGCACGCGCGGCTTCGCCTCGGCCGCCGAGAGACCCGCGTACCGCTCCTCTGCGAGCGTCGCGTCCATGACCGCGAGCGGCAGCTCGACGAGGTCTGCAGGACGATCGCGCACGAAGTCCCACGGGCGGAACGGATGCGCGATCCCGGCACGGAAGCCGAGCGCATCCGGGAAGCCGAGGGAGGTGTCGTACCGAAAGCCGATTCCGGCGAGCGGCGCGAGGTTCCGGTGCGGGTCGACGCGGAGGTAGTGGTAGCGCTGCCCGATCAGCGGGCCGTCGAGCTGCGCCAGGAGCAGCCGCTCGCGCGTGAGCTGCTCAAGGTCGTCGGCCGCGAGGTAGCTGCCGTGGAGCCCGACCTCTGCGCCCGTTTCCAGGATCGTCTGGACGAGCCGCGGCCGGAGCCGGTCGTATGCCTCGGGCGCGGCGCCGTCGGCCCGGTGCCCGTGGCCCGCCATGACGAAGAACGTCGAGCGTGCGCCGTGGGCGCGCTCCTCCGCGGCGATCTCCTCGAAACGCCAGTTGGGATCGGTGCCGCGGAGCTTGTGGAGCGGCACCCGCGCCAGCCCGCGTGCCTCGTGCACGGCCGCCCCGACATGACCTGCCAGTGCATGTCCTTTGAGCCGTGCGGCGGCGCCGCGCACCCCGATCCCCGTCCAGCGCCACGGGACGTCTACGTCGTGTGTGAGCGCGACCGCGAACCGCGCCCCCCGGTAGCGCGGCGGCTCCGCGCCCAGCTCGCGGCGCAGCCGCTCGAGCGGCGGGTCGAGCGGATCGAGACACGAGGAGGCGGCCGAGAACCGTCCGTGCCGGTCGCGCTCGGCTCCGCGCTCCTCCACGCGCGCGAGGTGGAAGAAGCCCTCGGCGAGCGCGTCTCCGGTCGGCAGCTCGCCGCGGTCGACGGCCTCCCAGGCCTCGGGCCGGTACGGCACGTCCTCGCCGACACGCACGTCCGGAGCCCCCAGCATGTCGAGCACCCAGCGCGCCCGCTGCTCGACAGAAGCGGGGATCGCCACGGCGCGAGTGTAGTGCGGGAGGCGGATCGCCCTCCAGGCAGCGGGCTACCATCGCCGTCGATGAGCCCGGTGCCGCTACCCAGGCGCAGGAACGTGGCAGCCGGCGGCCGGCCGCCGGACGACGGCAGGCCTCGGTCCCTTTCCTCGCAGCTGCGGGGGCTGGGCCGCGACTCGGTGATCTACGGGATCGGCGGCCTCATGTCGCGCTTCCTCGCGGTCGTCATGCTGCCGCTCTACACGAGCTACGTCTCGCCGGGGGACTACGGCCGGATCGAGCTCCTCATGACGGTGATGGCGGTCGCGGTCGTCGTGATCCGCGGGGGCGCCAACTTCGGCTTCATCCGGTTCTACTTCCTCGACAAGGACCCCGCCTACCGGCGACGGCTCATCCGCACCGTCTTCTGGGCCCAGATGGGCTACTCGACGCTCGGACTCGTCCTCTGCGTGCTGTTCGCGTCGCAGCTCGCCGGCTGGCTGGGCGTCGCGTTCGAACCCGGCAAGCACCTGCAGGGAAGCGGCACGAACCTCGTCCTGGCCACGGCCGTCCTCCTCTGGGTCAACGTCAACTACGCCCAGATGACGAACCTCTTCCGCGCGGAGCAGCGGCCCGTCGCCTTCTCCTTCGCGACGGTCGTGAACATCGGGATCACCGTCCCGCTGACGGTGATCCTCGTCGTCGTCTACAAGCACGGCCCGCTCGGGATCATCGTCGGCAACCTCAGCGGCACGCTGATCGTCTTCCTCGCGCTGCTCGCCTATCGCCGGGAGCAGCTCGGCCTCCAGTTCGACCGGAGGCTCTTGCACACCCTCAACCGCTTCGGGTTCCCGCTCATGGCTGCCGCGCTCGCGATGTGGGTGACGAACTTCGGCGACCGCCTCATGATCCGCAAGCTCCTGCACGGCGCCTACGCCCTGCACCAGCTCGGGCAGTACTCGCTCGCCTACAAGATCAGCTCGGCCATGGTGCTCCTCTTCACCGCCTTCCAGGTCGCGTGGCCCGCGTTCGCGTACTCGATCGAGGACGAGGAGGAGGCGAAGCGGGCGTACTCCTACGTCCTCACGTACCTGATGTTCATCGCTGCCTGGGCGGCCGTCGGCCTGAGCCTCTTCGCGCCGTGGATCGTGCACCTGCTCGGTCGCCAGCGCGGCTACTGGCCCGCGTCGACCGCGGTGCCCGCGCTCGCGTATGCGAGCGTCTTCTACGCCGGGTTCATCGTCGTCACGATCGCCACGGGCCGCGTCCGCCAGACGAAGTTCAACTGGATCGCCTCCACCGGCGCCGCCATTCTCAACTTCGGGCTCAATCTCTGGCTGATCCCGGCGTACGGAATGCTGGGCGCGGCGTACGCGACCCTCGCCGCCTACGTGCTGCTGATGGCCGTGCGGACGTGGAACGCGCAGCACGTCTACCCGGTGAGGTACCAGTGGCGGCGGGTCGCGATCCTCCTCCTCGCCGCAGGAGCGCTGACGGGGGCCGGCGAGGTGCTCCCCCGTTCGATCGCGCTCGCCTTTGCCCTGACGGCCGCCTACCCGCTCCTGCTGCTCCCGCTCGGCTTCTACCTCCCGGCGGAGCGCAAGCGTCTCAGGCGACTGCTTCCCGCCCATAACTAGACTCGCGCGGATGTCTGGGAGGGGCACGGCCGTGGTCGTCGAGGTCGCCTGGGTGAACGGCCTAGCGGCGATCCGCTCGCTCGGCCGCAAAGGCCTCCGCGTGCTCGCGGTCGACAACCGGCCGTTCGCGCTCGGCTTCCGCTCGCGCTACGCGGAGGCGCGCATCGCTCCCGACCCGCTCGACGACGAGGAGGGCTTCATCGGCGCGCTGCAGGCGATCGCCGACGAGAGCGACGACGAGGTGCTGCCGGTCTTCCCCACGCACGACGAGCACCTGAACTCGATCTCGCGGCATGCCGACGTGCTCGGCGAGCGCTACCGGTTCCCCTTTCCCGGCTGGAACGTGCTCGAGCGGATCCAGAGCAAGCGCCATCAGCTCGAGACGGCGGACTCGATCGGCTTCCCGATCCCGCGTACGCTCTACCCGAGCTCGGCCGAGGAGGCGCGCGCCGCGGGCGAGGAGGTCGGCTTTCCTCTGATCGTCAAGCCGTCCGCGAACGTCGGCTTCCGCCGCAGCCACAAGCGCCAGCTCTTCCGCTGCGAGACGCCCGCCGAGCTGGAGCGCGCGTACGGGCTCGCGGCCCCGCACGAGCCGATGGTGCAGGAGCTGATCCCGAGCGGTCCGGAGGAGATGTACACGCTCGGGAGCTATCTCGACGGCGACGGCCGGGCGCTCGGTCTCTTCTCCGGCCACAAGCTGAGCCAGACGCGCGGCTACATGGGCAGCGCCCGCGCGGGCGAAGCGCTCTGGGTCGACGAGGTCGTCGAGCAGGGACTCGCGCTCCTGCGCGCGCTCGGCTTCCACGGCATCTCCCAGGTGGAGGTGATGCGCGACCCGCGCGACGGCCGCTTCAAGCTGCTCGAGGTGAACCCGCGCCTCTGGCAGTGGCACAGCCTCGCCGCGGCCTGCGGCGTCGACCTGCCGTGGATCGCATACCGCGACCTGATCGGCGACCCGCTTCCTCCCGCGCGGATGCACGGCGACGGCAAGCGGTGGGCGATAACGCTCATGGCCGGCTCCGGCCGCGCGCTCGAGCGTCCGCCCTACGTCGACGCCGTCTTCGCGCGGGACGACCCGAAGCCGGCGCTCGTACAGCTCGGCCGCCACGCCCTGCGCGGCGTTCGCTCGGTGGCCGGTGCGGGACAGCGTGGCTGACGCGATCCGCATCCTCGGCGTCGGCGACGCCAAGTCGCGCCACTTCGCCCGCTGGGCGACCCGGCTCGCGGAGCGTGGGCACGAGGTGCACGTCGCCTCGGGACGCGTCAACCCGCGCGAGGGCGAGCTCGACGGCCTCCACGTGCACCAGTTCCTCGATCTCGACCCGTTGCTGCGCGTGCCGCTGGTGCGGCGGTTCAGGATGGCGCCGGCGCTCGCGGGGCTGGCCCGCCGCGTGCAGCCCGACGTCGTGCACTCCCACTACCTCCTGCCGTACGGCTACTGGACGGCGCGGGCCGGACTCGAGCCGCTCGTCGTCAGCCCGTGGGGGAAGGACGCGATCGTCGACGCCTGGAACTCGCCCGAGGCCGAGAAACGGGCGCGCGTGGCGATCGCCCCCGACCGCGCTCTCGCCTACGTCGTCAACTCGCAGGCGCTCGAGGACGCGGCGGTCCGCCTCGGCGCCGACCGCGCCAGGTTCCACCGCATCTTCTGGCACGCGCGCATCGACGGCTACTCGCCGGAGCACGCCGACCGTGGACGCTGGCGCCCGCTCGGCTGGCCCGAAGACGCCGTGATCTGCCTCTCGCTCCGCAACTTCCGTCCCTACTCGAATCTCGACGTCGTCCTGCGGGCGTTTGCGAAGGCAAGAGGGGACGCGCCGGAGCTGAGGCTCTTCTCGAGCGCGGGGGGCGGCTGGACCCGCACCGAGTTCGACCGGCTCGCGGCGGAGCTGCGCCTCGAGCCGTACATGGCCGTGCAGGACGTCCCCGCCGCCGAGCTCCCGGCGGTGACCGCCTCCGCCGACTTCGCGGTGACGCTCGCGGACGTCGACTCCTCGCCCGCCTCGCTGCTCGAGACGATGGCCAGCGGCGTCCCGCTCGTGGTCGGCCTCGCGCCGTCGATGGACGAGTGGATCCAGCAGGGCGAGGGCGGCGAGCTCGTCGACCGGCACGACGTCGACGCGGTCGCAGCCGCGATGGTGCGGCTCGCCCGCGACCCCGAGCTGCGCCGCCGCTACGGCGAGCGAAACCTGCGCGAGGTGCATGCGCGCTTCGGCGACCCGACCGCGCAGCTCGAGCAGGTCTACCGCGAGGTGCTGGGCCGATGAGGATCCTCGCGCTCGCCTTCGACGGGGCCGACTACGACCTCGTGCGGCGCCTCATGAGCGAGGGGAAGCTGCCGACGATCTCGCGGCTCGCGCGCGAGGGCGCGTTCGGACCGCTTCGCTCGACGATCCCGGCCTTCACCCCGACCGCGTGGTCGTCCTTCCTGACGGGGCTCAACCCGGGCGGCCACGGCATCTTCAACTTCACCACCAACCCGAACCGCGGCACGCAGAAGCTCGAGAGCGCCGCGAGCCGAGCGGGGACGCCGATCTGGAGGATGCTCGGCTCGGCCCGGATCCGCTCGGCGTACGTCGGGATCCCGTTCACCTACCCGGCGGAGCCGCTCGACGGCATCGTCGTGACGGGCTACGGAGGCCCGGAGCGACCGCAGATCCTGCCCGCGTCCGCCGAGGAGCGGATCTTCGCCGCGTATCCCGACCTCGTGACTGCGCACCACCCGATGGCGGAGCGGTGGTGGGAGGACTTCCCCGCCTACACGAGCCGGCTGCTCGAGCACGCCGAGCAGATGGCCGGGGTCTGCAAGCTCGTCTTCGAGCTGGAGCCCGACCTCGAGCTCCTCTGCGTCGACTTCATGAGCACCGACCACGTCGGCCACCTCGGCTACGCCCGCTTCGACCCGGAGCACCCCGCGCACGAGTCGACCGGCGCCGGCGACGAGCTCCTGCGGGTCTACGAGCGCGTCGACGCGCTGTGCGGCGAGCTGATCGAGGCAGCCGAGGCGCAGTACAGCGAGGAGCCCACCGTCCTCCTCTTCTCTGACCACGGGATGAAGCCGATCTACTGGATGTTCCACCTCGACCACTGGCTCGAGGAGCGCGGCCATCTCCGCTTCCGCAAGCGGTCGCTGCAGCCGTGGCGGCGCGGCCCGCTCGACTGGTTCGCGCGCGTCGACCAGAAGCTCCTACGGACGCTCGGCTGGTACGGCCGCGCACTCGACCTCCTTCCGTTCCTGCCGCGCCCGGCCGCCGACCGCGCGTTCGCGGACATCGACTTCGGACGGACACGCGCGTACGGCTTCGCCTCGCAGGGCCAGGTCTATCTCGGCGAGCTGACGGGGGCGCGGGACGACCCCGCGTACATCGACGCGCTCGCGGCCGAGCTCGCAGAGATCCCGCATCCCGAGACCGGAGAGCCCGCCTTCCAGGTGCTGCGCAAGGAGGAGCTCTTCACCGGTCCGTTCCTCGCCAAGGCGCCCGAGCTCATGCTCATCCCGTACGACGAGCGGATCAACGTCGACCCCTCGCGCCGCCGCTGGACGGAGGCCTTCGAGCGGCATGAGCGGCTCGATCCCGAGGTCTCTTACGGCTACTCGGGCCATCACGGCGTGACCGGCATCCTCGCGGCGACCGGGCCGGGGATCCAGCCCGCGGACGTTCCGGAGGGCTCGGAGATCGTGCAGCTGCCCGCCACCATCCTCCGGCTGCTCGGGCTCTCGGCGCAGGGGCTCGACGGCGAGCCGCTCGGCGCGATCCTCGAGTCCGGTGGCGGCGTCGCGGCGGAGTCGGTGGCGCCCGTCGCGCAGCGGGAGGCGAGCGACGAGCCGGTCTACTCCGAGGAAGAGGAGCGGCAGATGGTGGAGCGCCTCCGCGACCTCGGCTACGAGTAGCGGCCAGGCAGGGCGGCTACCCTTCGGCCCGCATGCCGAGCGGCAAGAGGGCAGAGCAGCAGCGCCGCGCGGCTGCCGGGTCGGGGGGCCGGACACCTCCGCCGGTACGGTCCAAGGGCGGCCGCCGCGGACTCGTTCGCTTCTCGCAGCGCACGCTGGTAGTCACCGGCATCGTGATCGTCACCCTGATCGCGCTCGGCGTTGGACTGCCACTCGCGCTCAGCAGCAGCGGGGGCACGCACACGCTCACCGCGGGGTTCGAGTCGATCTCGAAGCTCGGCAAGCTCGTATCGCCGGGGCCGCCGGGGCCGCTCGGCCCCGAAGGGCCACCACTCGAGGGCGGCACGGATCTGGCCCCGGCCGCTTCTCCGGGCCCCGGCGCCTCGGTCGACGGCATCTCGTGCGACGCAGGCGAGCAGACCCTGTTCCACATCCACGCCCGGCTCACGATCTTCGTCAACGGACGGTCGGAGCGCGTCCCGGCGGGGGTCGGCATCGCCGAGCCGCAGACGGAGCAGACGACGCGGGGCCCCTTCGTCGCCGGCGGGGCATGCTTCTCCTGGCTCCACACGCACGCGGCGGACGGGATCATCCACATCGAGTCGCCGGTGCAGCGGGCGTTCACCCTCGGCAACTTCTTCGCCATCTGGGGTCAGCCGCTCTCCCGGACGCGCGTGGGACCGGCGAAGGGGAACGTCACGGCTCTGGTCAACGGGAGGGTCTGGCTGGGCGATCCGAGCGACATCCGGTTGAAGGCGCATCGCCAGATCCAGCTCGAGGTCGGGACCCCGCTCGTGGCGCCGGTTCGGCTCGAGGACTGGCACGACCTGTGACGTGAGGACAACCGACGACGTTCGCCGGCCCGGTCACGACCCAGTTGCAAACGTCCCGGGTCACCGTGTCACAGACGCCGTGGACGGCATGTCGAGGTCGGCGATCCTCCGGCTCGACCGGCGGGCGGACGCATCGCTCGTCGTCTCCTGCACGCCGTAGCGCCACGTCGTCGGAGGCCGCGAGTAGGCTGCGGCCGTTGAAGCCCCTCGCCTATGTGATCTTCCAGCTCCTCGTGCTCGGCTGGGCCGCCTTCGCGACACTCCGGCGGGACCCGTCCCCGGCGTACAAGCTGCTCTGGGTCGGAGCCCTCGGCGGGGTGATCGGGCTCGACGTCTGGTACTTCGCCAACTACGCGTACCCGGCCGGCTTCAGCTTCTGACCGCACCCGGCTTGCGGGCGAGGATCACCTCGGTGTCGCCCGGCCAGTCCCAGAAGACGCCCGTGGGCGATCGGGACGCGAGCAGCTCGCGCACGTCGCGAGCGAAGTCCTCGACGCGGTCGCCGAAGAGGTGCGGCGCCGCCCAGGAGAAGGAGAAGTAGCCCGACAGCACGCTCTCGCTGTCCCGCAGCAGATCCGGGATGCCGGGGACGAAGATCGACTCGGACGCACCGAAGCGCGTGCGGACGAGAACGTCCTCGAAGCGGTGGGTGCGCACGGGCGCCGCACCCTGGCCGGCGCGACGCTCCCGCCCGAGGTACCGCTGCACCAGCGCCTCGATCTCCGCGTGCGGAATCGGCGGCTGCCCCGGGCTCGGGGGTCTGGGCCGTCCCTCGACCGTGTGGACGATCATGGCGAGCCCACCGCCCGGCTCGAGCAGGTCGTAGACGGCCTCGACGACGCGGGCCTCGTCCGTCCAGTGGAGGGACTGGCCGAAGGTCACGGCACGGTAGGGACCGGGTGCGGTGTCCGGGAGCTCCTCGGCGCGAGCCTGGATCCAGCGAATGTTCGCGATCTCCCGCTCGCCGGCGACCCGCCTGCCCTCGGCGAGCATGTCCGGATCGGGGTCGAGGCCCACAGCCTCGTCGAACAGGTGCGCGAGCCTGACGGTGAGGATGCCGGGGCCGCAGCCGCCGTCGAGCAGCCTTCCGGTCCCGTCGAGCCCCAGCTCCTCGATCAGGACGGCCTCGAGCCGCGGCGAGTACGGCGGCCTCCCGACCCGATAGTGGGTGGCCGCGCCCGCGTAGATCGTCGGGTCGTAGGGCACGAGCGAGAGACTGCCGGAATCGCGCGGGCGAGACCCCTTGATCCGCGCGGGAGGAGCAATAGGGTTGGCCGCGTGAGCGAGCACGTGCCCCTCTACTCCTCGGCCTACGCCGGCTACGGGGTCCGGGAGCAGGTCCGCCGGCTCACGTACGGGGACGACGTCGGGCAGTCGGGCTGGGTCACCGGCGACGAGCTCGAGCGCTTCGGCGGCTGGCTGGAGCTCGAGCGCGACTCGCGGCTGCTCGACGTGGGTTGCGGCTCGGGCGGGCCGGCTCTCCGTCTCGCAGAAAGCACCGGCGCGAGCGTCGTCGGGATCGACCTCGTCGAGGAAGGCATCGCCACGGCGACACGGCTCGCGGAGGAGCGAGGCCTCGCCGACCGCGTCCGCTTCGTCCGCGCCGATGCCGGCGGCCCGCTCCCGTTCGCCGACGGGAGCTTCGACGCGGTCGTCTCGGTCGACGTGATGTGTCATCTCCCGAACCGCCTCGACATCCTCCGCGAGTGGCATCGCGTGACCGCGCCGGGAGCCCGGATCCTCTTCACCGACCCGACGATCGTCACCGGCCTCGTCACCGACGGCGAGCTCGCAGACCGCAGCGCGGTGGGCATCTACGTCTTCTCGGTCGAGTCGGTCAACGAGGCGCTGCTCGCCGAGGCGGGATTCGAGGTCGACCGTCGCGAGGACCTCACCGAGAACATGGCCGCAATGGCCGGCCGCTGGCACGACGCCCGCACGCGTTTCCGCGACGACCTCGTGGCCGACGAGGGAGTCGCGACCTTCGAGGGCATCCAGCGCTTCCTCGCGGCCTGTCACCTCCTGGCGCGCGAGCGGCGCCTGTCGCGCCACGCCTACCTGGCGCGGCGCCGGGCGATCCGACGGCACTAACGTTCGGCGCATGAGCTTCACGACGCGGCCCGAGCTGCGGGGGACGTTCGGCATGGTGGCGTCGACCCACTGGCTCGCCTCGGCCGCGGGGATGGCGGTGCTCGAGCAGGGCGGGAACGCGTTCGACGCGGCCGTCGCGGCCGGGTTCACGCTGCAGGTCGTGGAGCCGCACCTGAACGGGCCCGGCGGCGACCTGCCCGCGCTCGTCTGGCCGACCGGACGCGACCGGCCGCTCGTCCTCTGCGCCCAGGGCCCCGCGCCGCGGGCGGCGACGATCGAGCGGTACCGCGAGGAGCTCGGGCTCGCGCTGATTCCCGGCACGGGCCCTCTGGCCGCAGTCGTGCCCGGCGCCTTCGGCGGCTGGATCGCGCTGCTCCGCGAGCACGGGACGCTGCCGCTGCGCGACGTCCTCCACTTCGCGATCGGCTACGCCGAGGACGGTTACCCCGCGATCGCCGGGATCGGCGACGCGATCCGCAGGGTCGAGCAGCTCCTGGACGACGACTGGACGACCTCGGCGGAGGTGTACCTCCCCGCTCCCGCGCCGGGGACGCTGCACCGGAACCCCGCGCTCGCCGCGACGTACCGGCGCATCCTCGCGGAGGCCGAATCCGCCTCGACCGACCGGGACGCCCAGCTCCAGGCCGCGCACGCGTGCTGGTACCGCGGCTTCGTGGCGGAGGAGATCGTCGGGTTCCAGGGGCGCGAATGGCTCGACAGCTCCGGCGACCGTCACGCCGGCCTCCTCGCCGAAGAGGACCTGCGCAACTGGGCGCCGACCTGGGAGGAGCCGCTCTCGGTCGACTACCACGGCTACGACGTCTTCAAGGCCGGCCCGTGGAGTCAGGCGCCGGTCTTCCTCCAGCAGCTCCGCCTGCTCGAGGGGTTCGACCTCGCGGGCCTCGCCCCTGCGGGCGACGAGTACGTCCACGTCGTGACCGAGTGCGCGAAGCTCGCGTTCGCCGACCGCGAGGCCTGGTACGGGGACCCGGACCTCGCCGACGTGCCCCTCGCCGAGCTGCTCTCGCGGGAGTACGCGGACGAGCGACGGCGGCTGGTCGGCGACGACGCGTCGCCGGACCTTCGTCCCGGCTCGCCCGGAGGCCTGGAGCCGCGGCTCGCCGAGCCCGTCGAGGGCGCTCCCGTCGCACCGGGCGTGGGCGAGCCCACCCGCGGCGACACCGTCCATCTGGACGTCGTCGACCGGTTCGGGAACATGGTCTCGGCGACGCCGAGCGGCGGTTGGCTCTGGGGCGCCCCGGTCATCCCCTCGCTCGGCTTCTGCCTCGGCACGCGCGCGCAGATGTTCTGGCTCGAGGAGGGCCTGCCGAACTCGCTCGAGCCCGGCAAGCGGCCGCGCACGACGCTTTCGCCCACGATCGCGGCCCGCGAGGGCGAGCCGGAAGGGTGCCTCGCCCTCGGCACGCCCGGCGGCGACCAGCAGGACCAGTGGACGCTCCACGTCTTCCTCGGCCACGTCCACCACGACCTCGACCTCCAGGCCGCGATCGACGCGCCGAACCACCACACCGAGGCGTTTCCGTCGAGCTTCTACCCGCGCGAGACCCGCCCGCGACACCTCGCCGTCGAGGAACGCGCCGGCGACGAGGCCATCGACGGGCTGCGGCGGCGCGGGCACGAGGTCGAGGTGTCCGGCCCCTGGACGCTCGGCCGGGTCACCGCCGTCGGACGCGAGCCCGGCGGGATCCTCGCGGCCGGCGCGAACGCACGCGGCAAGCAGGGCTACGCCTCCGGGCGCTAGGCCGCTCCGGACAACCCGGGCTGCTCATTCGGAAGAAGTAAACGCGCCGTCTGGGCAGGCGTAGAGACCGCGCGTTCGGGAAAGGGCCCGCACTACGAGAGAAAGTTGCGCTCCCCCGCGGCGAGCGAAGCCGTGCAAAGGCGCAGAGACAGCACGAATCAGGAGGCAGCCATGTGTTCGGCCAGATGCGACAGACGAAGCGTCCGGACGGTTGCCGCGCTCGTCGTAGCCGGCACCGTCCTCCTTGCGCTCGCAGCCTGCGGCGGCGGAGGAAGCAGCAGCAACGGCCCCACGACGACCGGCGTCAAGGGAGCGACGAAGACCGTCGCCGTCAAGAGCGGCGGCTCGCTCACGTTCGCGCTCGACGAGGACCTCGCGGGCTTCAACGTCCTCAACGCGTCCGAGAACGAGTTCGTCCTGCAGGAGGTGCTCGACCCGGTCTGGCCGAGCGTCTTCATCACGCCGCCCAACCTCAAGCCGACGCCCGACAAGAACGTCGTGTCGAGCGTGAAGCTGACGAAGAAGAACCCGCAGACCATCGTCTACAAGATCAACCCGAAGGCCAAGTGGTCGGACGGCGTCCCGATCAGCGCGGACGACTTCGTCTACAACTGGCAGGCGCAGTCGGGGAACCCGAAGTACAAGGACAAGGGCGGCAAGCCCTTCGAGCCGGCGACGACGTCCGGCTACAACCAGATCAAGTCGGTGACGGGGTCGAACGGCGGCAAGACGGTGACCGTCGTCTTCTCGAAGCCGTTCGGCGACTGGAAGGCGCTCTTCTCGCCGCTCATCCCGGCACACGTCTCGAAGCAGGTCGGCTTCAACGAGGGCTGGGCGAGCTTCAACTCCGCGGCGAAGGTCTCGGGCGGCCCGTTCATGATCCAGAGCTACAAGCAGGGCTCTGACCTGATCGAGGTGCCGAACCCGCACTACTGGGGCCCGAAGCCGAAGCTGTCGAAGCTCGTCTACCGCTTCATCCTCGACGACAGCCAGCAGCCGCCGGCGGTCCAGAACGGCGAGGTCAACATCGTCAACCCGGCGCTCCCGGGTCTCGACTTCTACAACGCGACGAAGTCGATCGGCGGCTTCCAGGTCTCGGTGCAGCCGGGCCTCGAGTTCCAGCACATCGACTTCAACGAGACGAACCCCTACCTCGCGAAGCCGGCGATCCGCCACGCGATCGCCTGGGGCACGAACCGCGACGAGATCGCGAAGCGGTCGGCCGGCGAGATCGACCACAGCCTCACGGCGCTCAACAACCGCATCTACATGCCGACGCAGCCCGAGTACAAGGACATGAGCGGCAACTTCAGCAAGTTCAACCCGTCGCTCGCGAAGAAGACCCTGCAGAAGTCCGGCATGACCATGGGCTCCGACGGCTACTTCCACCCGAACTTCGGGCCCGAAAAGGGCAAGCCCTTCACGTTGAGCATCTCGACGACGGCCGGCGTGCCGGTCCGCTCGCAGATCGAGCAGCTCTTCCAGTCCGAGATGAAGGACATCGGCGTGAAGATCAACATCCAGAACTACACGGCGGACAAGCTGTTCGGCACGATCGGCCCGAAGGGCGAGTTCGACCTGATCGAGTTCGCCTGGGTCTCGACGCCGTTCGCGTCCGGGAACCAGTCGATCTACTGCTCGTTCCAGAACACGACCGTGTGCGGGTCGAACTGGGACCACTACGCGGACCCGAAGGTCGACTCCCTGTTCAACAAGGCGCTGACCACGATCAACCCGACTCAGGCCGCGACCCTCTACAACAAGGTCGACGGCCTGCTCTGGAAGGACATGGCGACCCTGCCGCTCTTCCAGCAGCCCCAGCTGTTCGGCTGGTCGACGAAGTTCGGGAACATCTTCCCGAACACGAGCTCGACGGGCATCCCGTGGAACGCGACCCAGTGGGGAGTGAAGAAGTCGTAGACGCTCCCGTTGCGAGACGACCCTCCAGCCGGAGAACCGTGAGCCGCCCGCGACCGGCGGGCGGCTCACGCCCCGAACGATGACCGCGTTCGTCCTGCGCCGGGCCGCCGCGGGCATCGTCATCCTCTTCGTGGCGAGCTTCCTGACGTACGTGCTCGTCGCGGAGTCGGGCGATCCGCTCGCCACGCTGAAGGCGAATCCGCACACGACGCAGGCGACGATCGACGCGGCGAGAGCCCGGCTCGGCCTCGACCACTCGCTGCTCGAGCGCTATTGGCTCTGGCTCTCCCACTTCGTCCAGGGCGACTTCGGCCAGAGCACGCAGGGAAGGAAGGTCGAGCCCCAGCTCTGGCAGCGGCTCGGGGTGACGATGAAGATGGTGCTGCCGGCGACGATCATCGCGGCCGTCATCGCGATCGCGCTCGGCATCCTCGGCGCCGTCCGCCAGTACAAGCCCGACGACCACGTCTCGACGACGCTCGCCTACATCTTCTACGCGACCCCGGTCTTCGTCCTCGGCATCCTGCTCAAGGACTTCGTCGCGATCAAGATCAACAACGCCGCCGGTCACACGGCTCTCTACACGGTCGGCGACAGCACCCCCGGCTTCACGGGGAGCTTCGGAGCGCGGATGCTCGACGACGTGCAGCACGCGGTGCTGCCGGTCCTCACCCTCGTCCTCGTCAGCTACGCCGCCTGGAGCCGCTACCAGCGGGCGTCTCTCCTCGACGTGCTCAACAGCGACTACGTCCGCTTCGCCCGCGCGAAAGGCGTGCCGCGGCGGCGCGTGCTCATCAAGCATGCGCTGCGGAACGCGCTGATCCCGGTCACGACCGTGATCGCGCTCGACTTCGCGACGATCATCGGCGGCGCGGTGATCACGGAGATCGTCTACGGCTGGGAGGGCATGGGGCAGTTCCTGCTCGGCGGTCTCACCGGCCCGCTGACGCCCGACGTGAACACCGTGCAGGCGTGGCTCGTGATCACCGCGGCCATCGTCGTCCTCTTCAACCTGCTCGCGGACATCACGTACGCGGCGCTCGACCCGAGGATCCGCTATGGCTAAGGCCGCCGGCACGAGCGGACCGCAGCGGGACGTCGGCGCCTCGTTCGGCACCGCCGCGACCGAGTACGCCGCCGACCGTGCCGTCGGCGCCCCGACCGAGGGCGGCCCCGACGGCGTTGCCGGCCGCAGCCAGCTCAGCCTCGCCTTCCGGCGCTTCCTCCACCACCGGATGGCGCTCGTCGGGCTCGCGATCTTCGTCCTGCTCGTGGCGACCGCCTTCATCGCGCCGCACTTCTGGAAGTGGGGCTACGCCGACATCACGCCCGCCTTCGCGAGCGGGCCCGACGCGGCGCATCCGTTCGGCACCGACACGATCGGACACGACCTTTTCGCGCAGGTGCTCGTGGCGACGCAGACCTCGCTCAAGACGGCCTTCATCGTGACGGTGATCGCCACGATCCTCGGCACCGTGATCGGCGCGGTCGCGGGCTACTACGGGAAGCTCGCCGACGCGGCGCTGATGCGCTTCACCGACCTCGTCCTCACGGTGCCGCTGCTCGCGCTTCTGCTGGTGCTCGCCAACATCCTCTCGAAGCAGAGCGGCAACTACCTCTACATCGCGATCATCATCGCGGCGGTCTTCTGGACGTACCTCGCGCGACTCGTCCGGGGCACCTTCCTGTCGCTGCGCGAGCACGACTACGTGCTGGCCGCCCGCGCGATCGGGGCGCGGGACGCCCGGATCATCTTCCGGCACATGATCCCGAACGCGATGGGGCCGATCGTCGTCAACGCGACGCTGACGGTCGCGAACGCCATCTTGATCGAGTCGGCGCTCTCGTTCCTGGGACTCGGCATCCAGCCGCCGGAGGTGTCGCTCGGCTCGCTGATCAACAACGGCCAGGGATCCGCGACGACCGAGTGGTGGCTGTTCGCATTCCCCTCCGCCGTTCTCGTCCTCATCATCCTCGCGGTCAACTTCGTCGGCGACGGCCTGCGGGACGCGCTGGACCCGAGACAGACGCGCGTGCGGGCGTGATGGCCGGCGAGACGCTGCTCGAGGTCGAGGGACTGACCGTCGCGTTCCCGACGGACGAGGGGATCGTCCAGGCCGTGCGCGGTGTCAGCTTCACGCTCGAGCCGGGCAAGGTGCTCGGCATCGCCGGCGAGTCGGGATCCGGGAAGTCGGTGACGAGCCTCGCGATCATGGGGCTCCTGCCCCGCTCGGCGCGTGTGGCCGGTTCGGTGCGCTTCCGCGGCCGCGAGTTGCTCCGCCTCTCGGAGCGCGCGCTCGAGGAGATCCGCGGCCGCAGGATCTCGGTGATCTTCCAGGACCCGATGACGTCGCTGAACCCGGTCTACACGGTCGGCTGGCAGGTGGCGGAGGCGATCGAGATGCACCAGGACGTGCCGAAGCGGAAGGCGTGGGCGCGGGCGATCGAGCTCCTCGAGCTCGTCGGGATTCCACGCGCGGCCGAGCGCGCCGAGAGCTATCCGCACGAGTTCTCGGGCGGGATGCAGCAGCGGGTCGTGATCGCCACCGCGATGGCCAACAACCCGGACGTGATCATCGCCGACGAGCCGACCACCGCCCTCGACGTCACCGTGCAGGCGCAGGTGCTCGAGGCGCTGAAAACGGCGCAGGAGGAGACCAACGCGGCCGTAATCTTCATCACCCACGACCTCGCCGCCATGGCCGGGATCGCGGACGAGATCATCGTCATGTACGCGGGCAAGCCGGTCGAGTCGGCGCCGACGGACGAGATCTTCTACCGGCCGCGCATGCCGTACACCGTCGGCCTGCTCGCCTCGCTGCCCCGGCTCGACACGGATGCGTCGGAGCCGCTGCGCCCGATCCCCGGATCGCCGCCCCAGGTCATCGACCTGCCGCCCGGGTGCCCGTTCACGCCGCGCTGCCCCCTCGCGCGAGCGCAGTGCCGGGAGGAGGAGCCGGAGCTGCGGCCCATCGGCGAGGGCCACCTCACCGCCTGCCACTTCGCGGAGGAGCTCGAGGAGCGCGGCGCCGAGGAGATCTTCGCCCCGATCGCGGCCGACACGGAGGTGCTCTCCGGCTGATGTCCGAGACGCTCGAAGCCCCGTCGAAGGAACGCCCGCCGCTCGAGCCTGCCCGCAACGGCGAGGTCCTGCTCGAGGTCGAGAAGCTCGTCAAGCACTACCCCGTGCAGAGCGGCAAGCTCCTCCGGCACAAGACGGGCGAGGTGCACGCGGTCTGCGGCGTCTCCTTCAGGCTCGAGGCCGGCGAGACGCTCGGCATCGTCGGCGAGTCGGGTTGTGGGAAGACGACGCTCGGGCGCACGGTGCTGCAGCTCGTCCCGGCGACCTCCGGCTCGGTCCGGTTCGAGGGCGAGGAGCTGACGAAGCAGCGCGGCGCGGCGCTGCGGCGCCTGCGCCGCGAGCTGCAGGTCGTCTTCCAGGATCCGTACGCGTCGCTCGACCCGCGCATGCCGGTCGGCGAGATCGTGGCCGAGCCGCTGCGCATCCACCAGCGCTGGGATCGCCGGACCGGGCCGCACCGCGTCGCCGAGCTCTTCCGGCAGGTCGGCCTGAGCAAGGGCCACTCGAACCGCTACCCCCACGAGCTGTCGGGGGGACAGCGCCAGCGTGTCGGGATCGCACGCGCCCTCGCGCTCTCGCCCAAGATGCTCGTCCTCGACGAGCCGGTCTCGGCGCTCGACGTCTCGATCCAGGCCGGCGTCGTGAACCTGCTCGAGAGCCTGCAGCACGACCTCAGGCTCTCGTACCTCTTCATCGCGCACGACCTGTCGGTGATCCGCCACATCTCCGACCGCGTGGCCGTCATGTACCTCGGCAAGATCGTCGAGATCGGGACGCGCGCGCAGGTGTACGAGACGCCGTCGCACCCGTACACACAGGCGTTGCTCTCGGCCGCCCCGGTGCCGGACCCGCGCCGGGAACGAGAGCGGAAGCGGATCGTGCTCGAGGGGGACGTCCCGAATCCCGTGGATCCTCCCTCCGGCTGCCGCTTCCGCACGCGCTGCTGGAAGGCGCAGCAGATCTGCGCCGAGGAGGAGCCCGAGCTCGTCGACCGCGGGCAAGCCCACCCCGTCGCCTGCCACTTCGCCGAGGCGGCGGAAGTCGTCTAGCCCGCGGGCGGCGTCCGCCTGCCCTGCTCGAGCAGCCGGAAGCCGACGAAGGCGAACGTCGCGAGCACGACGACCGTGCCGGCGCGCGTCGCCGCGCTCTGCCGTGTTTCTCGCGCCGCCGGCGCGGTGATGAAGAGGCGGCGGTGGGAGGCCGGATCAGGCCTCCGGGGTCTCGAAGAGGAAAGCGTGGGTCAGATGTCGAGTGGTCAGGCATCGTCGGCGACGGTCGGCGAGAGCCAGCGGCAGGGCGCGTTCGTGCACTACCGGTACGAGTTGCGTCGCGGCGACGAGATCCTCGCGACGGGTTACCTGCTGCGCACCGATCCCCTCGCGGTGGGCGAGAGGATCAGGGTCGCGGGCCAGCCCGGAGTCGTGCGCATGATCGAACCGGAGCTCGGCGACCGGACCCTGCGGCTGGTCGTGGACCGCACTCGGCGGCGTCGCGAGTCCGGAAACTGAACGCGACCGCCGTCGTTTGGCGTCCGTCCGGGCGGACACCTCTCCGGGGGTGAGCCCACGTTCACGCAGCAAGAAGGGCGGTCGGGCCGTCGACCCGGTGGTCGCGGTCGTCGCGTTCCTCGTGCCGCCGTACAGCGTCTACCGCATGCGCGGCTTCGACCGGTCGTTCTGGATCAATACGCTCCTCACCGCGGCGGGCTACGTGTTCGGGTCGATTCACGCGCTGGTCCTCTTCGTCCGGGCGACGCCCGGCGAGCGCACCCGCCCGTACCGCTGAGCGATCTCCGCTAGTCCTTGCGAGCGGCGTCGGTGACGCTCTCGACGGCGCGGTTGAGCTCTCGCTCCAGGGACTCGGGCGCGATGGCGGCCAGGCGCGCCGCTCCCGCGCGGCCGAGCGCGACAGCGCCCGCCCCGCTGCCCCCCGCGACGAGCAGCGCGATCTGCCAGGCGGGCATGACCCGGCGCAGCGCGAGCAGCGGCAGCGACGCAAGAGCTCCGGCCGAGACGAGGCCCAGCGCTCCCGCCGTACCGACGAGCGCCGCGCCTCTGCCGGCCTTCTGAGCGCGTTCGGCGCCCTCCCGGCGCAGCCGCTCGAGCTCCTGCTGCAGCGAGTCGATCACCTCTTCGACGTCCTTCTTGACGGCGGCGGCGATGTCGTTGTTCGAGGACTTGGAACGCGCCATTCGGAGTCACCTCACACGCGCGGCCGAGATCCAAACCACGCTCTGCCGTCTGCGTCAGCGCGCCGCGGCTGGGGACGGCGGTTCCTGCGCGGCGAGCATCAGCTCGAGGCGGGCCCAGCGCCCGTCGACGTCCACCTGCTCGAGGTCGTCGAGCTCGGCGGCCGTCTCCGGTCGGCTGCGCTGGAGGGAGGCGAAGCGGTTCTCCTCGGCGAGGAAGTCCATGACCGGGCGCTTGCGCTTCGAGTCGAGGCGCAGCGGCTTCTCGTTACGGGGGTCGTAGCGGTAGAGGGGCCAGTACCCGGTGTCCACCGCGTCCTTCTGATGCAGCATCCCCTGCTCCATCTCGATCCCGTGCTCGATGCAGTGGCTGTAGGCGATCACGAGCGCGGGCCCCGGATACTGCTCGGCCTCCCAGAGCGCCCGCACGGCCTGGGCGTTGTCGCCGCCGAGTGCGATCTGCGCGACGTAGACGTCCCCGTACCCGATGGCGATCAGACCGAGGTCCTTCTTGCGGGTGCGCTTGCCGGCGGAGGCGAACTTCGCGACGGCGCCGCGCGGGGTCGCCTTCGATGCCTGGCCGCCGGTGTTCGAGTAGACCTCGGTGTCGAGCACGAGCACCTTGACGTTGCGGCCGGAGGCGAGCACGTGGTCGAGGCCGCCGAAGCCGATGTCGTAGGCCCAGCCGTCGCCGCCGACGAGCCAGACACTCTTCTCGACCAGTGCATCCGCGAGCAGCGCGAGCCGGCGTGAGGCGGGATCCTGCCGCTCGGCCAGAAGCGACTTCAGCCGGGCGACCAGGCCCCGCGCCTGCCGCAGCGCCGCCTCGTCCGGCTGCGGCTCCCGCAAGCCCTGCCTGAGCGAGTCGGGCAGGTCGACCTGTTCGAGGAGCGCGACCGCCTCACGGCGCTGCTGGTCGAGGCTGAGGCGGAGCCCCAGCCCGAACTCCGCGTTGTCCTCGAAGAGGGAATTCGCCCAGGCGGGCCCGCGCCCGTCCGCGTTGCTGGCCCAGGGCGTCGTCGGCAGGTTGCCCCCGTAGATGGACGAGCAGCCGGTGGCGTTCGCGACCACGAGCCGGTCGCCGACGAGCTGGGTCAGCAGCTTCAGGTACGGGGTCTCGCCGCAGCCGGAGCAGGCGCCGGAGAACTCGAAGAGCGGCTCGAGCAGCTGCGAGCCCTTGATCGACGCCGGCTCGACGAGCGTCCGCTCGAGCTCGGGCAGCGAGCGGAAGAAGTCCCAGCCCGCCAGGGCCGGCTTCTGCTCCCTCTCGGCCGGCCGCATCTCGAGCGCACAGTGCTCCGGCTCCGCCTTCGAGAAGGCGGGGCAGGCGGTCGCGCAGAGCTTGCACCCGGTGCAGTCGAGCGGCGAGACCGCGATTGCGAGCTGCATCCCCGGGAGGTCCTTGCCGCGCCACGGCTTGCTCTGAAAGCCGTCCGGGGCCTCCGCGAGCAGTTGCGGCTCGACGACCTTCATCCGGATCGCGGCGTGCGGGCAGACGAGCGTGCACTTGGCGCAGTCGATGCAGATCGCCGGATCCCAGTGCGGCAGCTCGTCGGCGAGGGCGCGCCGCTCGAAGTGAGCCGTCCCGGTCGGGAAGACGCCGCCGGGATCGAAGGCGGAGACCGGCAGCTCGTCGCCGTGTCCGGCGAGCATCGCCTGCAGCACCGGCGGCGCGTCCGCGTGCAGGTCGTGGACGGTGGCGCCGTTCAGCTTGCCGGGCACGATCTCGCGCAGCCCGGCGAGTGCGCCGTCGACGGCGGCGAAGTTGCGCCGCACCATCTCCTCGCCCTTGCGCCCGTAGGACTTCTCGATCGCGTGCTTGATCGCCGCGATCGCCTCCTCGACGGGGAGCACGCCGGAGAGAGCGAAGAAGCAGGTCTGGAGGACCGTGTTGACGCGCCCGGCCAGGCCGGCGTCGCGCGCGACCCGCTTCGCGTCCACGACGAAGAGCCGGAGCTCCCTGTCGACGATCTGCTCCTGGACGGAGCGCGGGAGTCGGCGCCAGCTGTCGAGACCGTAGGGGCTCGAGAGCAGGACGGTTGCGCCGCGACGCGCGTGCTCGAGCACGTCGAGGCGCTCGAGCAGCTGGAACTGGTGGCAGGCGACGAAATCGGCCTCCTCGATCAGATATGGCGCGTCGATCGGGTCGTCGCCGAAGCGCAGATGCGAGACCGTCACCGCCCCCGACTTCTTCGAGTCGTAGACGAAGTACGCCTGCACGTAGCGGCCCGCTTCCTCCGCGATGATCTTGGCCGAGTTCTTGTTCGCGCCGACGGTGCCGTCGGAGCCGAGCCCGTAGAAGAGACAGCCGACGTCCTGTCGCGGTACGCGCCAGGCGGGGTCGTAGGCGAGGCTCGTGCCGGAGACGTCGTCGTCGATGCCGACGGTGAAGTGCCGGTGCGGCCGCACGTCGAGGTCGCGATGCACGTGCTCGAGGTCGTGCGCCTGCGCGCAAGCCAGCTCGTCGAACACCGCGTGGGCCATCGCCGGCGTGAACTCCTTCGACGCCAGGCCGTAGCGGCCGCCGATCAGCGTCGCCGGCAGGCGGCCCTCCTCGTGCAGGGCCGAGACGACGTCCTCGTACAGCGGCTCCCCGACGGCCGCAGAGTCCTTGGCCCGATCGAGTACGGCCACGGCGGTGGCCGAGAAGGGGAGCACGGCTGCCAGATGACGGCTCGAGAACGGCCGGTAGAGATGCACGGCGATCAGCCCTACCCGCTCCCCCTCGGCATTCAGGCGCCGGACGGCGGCCTCGACCGTCGCCGTCGCCGAGCCCATCGCGACGACGACCCGGTCGGCTCTCGGATCACCGACGTACTCGAACGGCCGGTAGCTGCGGCCGGTGCGCCGGGCGAACCGGAGCATCGCCCCCTCGAGCAGGCGCGGCACCGCCGCGTAGAAGGGGCTGGAGGCCTCGCGAGCCTGGAAGAAGACGTCCGGGTTCTGCGCCGAGCCGCGCAGGCTCGGATGCTCGGGCGAGAGCGCCCGCTGCTTCGCGGCCGCCACCTGCTCCTCGTCGACCAGCGCGCGCAGGTCCTCGTCCGAGAGCGCGTCGATCACGTTGATCTCGTGAGACGTGCGGAAGCCGTCGAAGAAGTGCAGGAACGGCACGCGACTCTCGAGACTGGTCATGAAGGCCAGAGCGGCCATGTCCTGGGCTTCCTGCACCGAACCGGCGGCGAGGATCGCGAATCCGGTGGGCCGGGCCGCGTACACGTCGGAGTGGTCGCCGAAGATCGACAGCGCGTGGCCGGCCACGGCGCGGGCGGCGACGTGGAAGACGCACGGCTGCAGCTCGCCGGCGATCTTGAACATGTCCGGCAGCATCAGGAGCAGGCCCTGGCTCGCCGTGAACGTCGTCGCCAGCGCCCCGCCCTGGAGAGCGCCGTGGACGGCCCCGGCGGCGCCGGCCTCCGACTGCATCTCGACGATCGCCGGTACCTGCCCCCACAGGTTCTTCTCGCCCGCGGCCGACCAGGCGTCGGCCAACTCGCCCATCGGGCTCGCCGGCGTGATCGGGTAGATGGCGACCACCTCGGCCAGCTTGTGCGCGATCCGCGCGGCCGCCTCGTTACCGTCGAGGACAAGGCGATGCGACCCGCGCTGCGCTTGCATGCCTTGAAGCTACGAGCGGGCGCCTCTGAGGTCGTCGGGGAAACGCGCTGATCGTGTCAGGGAGAACTACTCGGCCGTTGCTCTACGCTCCTGCGCCACCGGAGAAGAGCGCGCGCATGTCGAGCGACGGCACGTGCGTCTGCGACGCGAGCGACACGTACTCCCGCGCCAGCGCGTCCTTGGCGGTGCCGAGGACGGTGCTCACGAGGCCGAGCGACAGAGCCAGCGAATCGGGGTCGAGCCGTGCGCAGACGCAAGCCCAGGTCGCCTCTTCGATCGCATTGAACGCCGACTGGACCTCCGAGAGGTCATAGCCCGCCTGGAAGCGCCCTGCGGCGAGCCGACGCGCGTAGTCGACGACGCCGCTCAGATCTCGGCTCGAGATGGCCTCGAGCAACTTCTCGTACAACGTCTCGATGCGCCGCCGGATCTCGTCCTGCCCCTCCGCGCCGTAATGCGTCCGGCTCCCGCGGATCGACTCGGACGCGCTGTCGACGATCGAGGCTCGTTCTCCTTCGAGCACGAGCACCAGCTCCGCGGTCCCCGGGGTCGTCGCGGATCCTTTCATCGTCTTCACCTCCAACCAGACAGTCACCCGCGGCGGACGAAACAGCATCAGAGGCCGCCCGGATCGCGTTGCCGAGAAGTACGGACGATCCGCGCGCGTCTTCGCCGATGCGCGAAGCGGTGACGGCCTGCACGCTGAGACCGAGATGATCGCCAGAGCAGTCGAAGATGCCGGTCACCGCCTGCACGATCTGCGGCGGGAGGAGTGGGAGGACGGCGCAGTCGCGGCGATCGCCTTCGGACTCGCGCTCGCGACATCGGCCGTGCGCCGGGAGTTCGCGCTCCCCCTCTTCGTCGGCGGCCTGTTCGTCGCCGGCCGCGCCGTCCTCGCCTCGATGCGGCGCTGGGAATTGCTCGACCAGCTCGTCGGCGAGCGCGACGCCTACACGCTCGCGGAGGTCCGCCGGCG
Source organism: Gaiellaceae bacterium (assembly GCA_036526375.1). Classification (GTDB taxonomy): domain Bacteria; phylum Actinomycetota; class Thermoleophilia; order Gaiellales; family Gaiellaceae; genus Palsa-739. The sequence continues at coordinate 27,944 of DATCYP010000014.1, forward strand.
GGCGGAGGAAGAGGCTGGCATGGTCAACCGCCGCAGGCTGAGCCACGCGATCCGCGCACGCCTCGAGTACGCCGAGAGCCCGCTGATCGCTGCGAACGCCGAACAACTGGCGGCTCTCGCCGAGGAGCTGGAGGATCCGCTCCTCGAGCTGGACCCCAACTGCGCGGTTCTCTGCTCGCGGCTGCTGGTCGATCAGGTCAGCGGCCCGGCGATCGACCCGGCGCTGCCCGCCGAGGACGTCCGGTCGCGGATCGTGCAGATCCGTTCCGGCTTCCACCCGGCTCCTCGGTCGGACTAGGCGGGCTGCGGCTTTCTCCCGACGAGGTCAGGGTCTTCTCCGATGCCGCTGCGGATCGCCGCTCCTACGGTCGCGGCAAGCGATTGGAAACGGAGGCAGTCATGGCTGTTCGTGTCGCCATCAACGGCTTCGGCCGCACCGGACGCGCCGCGTTTCGCGCGGCCCACGAGCGCGGAGCAGACATCGAATGGGTCGCGATCAACGACGTCGCCGACCCCGCGATGCTCGCTCAGCTCCTGAGGCACGACACCGTCTACGGGCCGTTTCCCGGCCGGGTCTCGGTGGAGGACGGCGCGATCGTCGTCGACGGACGGACGATCGCCGTCCCCGGCGAGACGGATCCGGCACGGCTGCCGTGGGAGGACCTCGAGGCCGAGATCGTGATCGAGTCGACCGGCCGCTTCCGCGCGCGCGCGGAGGCCGAGAAGCATCTCGAGGCGGGCGCCCGCAAGGTGATCGTCTCGGCGCCGGCGAAGGAGCCGGACGTCACGGTCGCGCTCGGCGTCAACTTCGAGGACGCGTACGAGCCGGCCGAGCACCGGATCATCTCGAACGCCTCCTGCACGACGAACTGCCTGGCCCCGGTGGCGAAGCTGCTCCACGAGGAGCTCGGCATCCGGCACGGCCTCATGACCACCGTCCATGCGTACACCGGCGACCAGCAGCTGCTCGACGCGCCGCACAAGGACTATCGCCGGGCCCGCGCGGCGGCGTGCAACCTCGTCCCGACGACGACCGGCGCCGCGAAGGCGCTGGGCCAGGTCGTGCCCGAGCTGGAGGGAAAGCTGCACGGCTACGCGGTACGCGTCCCGGTCCCGACCGGCTCGCTCGTCGACCTCACCGTCGAGGTCGAACGGCCGACCAGCGTCGCGGAGGTGAACGAGCTGTTCGCGAGCCGCGCCGACGCCGGCCCGCTCGAGGGCATCCTCGCCTACAGCGAGGAGCCGCTGGTCTCGTCCGACATCGTCAAGTCGCCCTTCTCCGCCGTCTTCGACGCCGGTCTCACGGCCGTCATCGACGGAACGCAGGTGAAGGTGGTCGCATGGTACGACAACGAGTGGGGCTACTCGAACCGCCTCGTCGACCTCGCCGAGCGGGTGCTCGTTCCGGAGACGGCCGCGGCATGAACGCTACGGGCCCATCCCAACGGCAGCTCAGTAGTTCTCCCGATGCGAGTGGCGCGGCGGGCGGCGACGATCGGGACATGGTCACCGCACAACACCGCCCGCAGGAGCTGCCCGTCCCGTTCGAGACGGCCACCGTGGCCGACGCGATGAGCCGGGGCGTCATCAGCTGTCCGCCCGAGACACCGCTCCGAGTCGTCGCGCGGATGATGGACACGTTCAGCGTCCATGCGATCTTCGTGTTCGAGCATGTCGACGAGGACGACGAGGCGGCGCGGCTCTGGGCGGTCGTGTCCGACCTCGACCTGGTCGCCGCCGCACCGCTCGACCTCAACACGTTGACCGCGGGAGCGACCGCGGTCACGCCGTTGGTCACCGTCGAAGCCGACCGGCCGATCGCGGAGGCCGGCGGTCTGATGGCGATGCATGGAATCGCGCACCTGGCGGTCACCGATCCGGACTCCGGCCGTCCGATCGGCGTCATCTCGACGCTCGACATCGCGCGGGCGGTCGCCGCCGGGCACGACGATCGCGAGACCTTCCCGTCCGCATGAACCGATCGTCGTCTGCAGCCGCGGCGCGGAGGACGAGGCGCGAGGTCCGGGCTTCGCCGGACACCTGCTCTTCCGCGGAATAGGCCTCACCGGTGAGCGGCCCGCCCGATCCCGGGCTGCCGCGATTCAAATCCCGATGGAGGTGACGAAATGACACTGGTCTGGTTCGTCGTCTGGCTGATCTCGGACCACATCGGTTCGCCCGAACCGCTTCGGTTCGACCCCGTGAACGTCTGGACCGCGACGCTGGTGCTCGCGATCGCGCTCGATCTCGGCCGCGCGCACGCCCCGCGCCCCGGTCGTCGCGAGCACGGCAGGTAGACGCGACGCTCTAGGTGATTTCCCGCAAGCGAGGCGGGGGAAGATCCGCCGCCGAGTTCCGCAGCAGCCCGGATGGCGGTGGCGCGCCGGCTCCCGACACTACGCCGAAATGCACCACAGTTCTGAAAGGAGTCGGGACATGCGCAAGTTTTTCGAGATCGGAGGGCTCATCGCGGCAGTAGTCCTCATCGTGTTCGGCGCCGCCGCCATCACGATGGGCGTGAACGGCCGACACACGGTCGACCAGAGCCTCTCCAACGAGTTCATCGTCGGTTCGCCCGACATGACGCCGACGGCGATCAAGGCCGAGGCGAAGCAGGCGGGCATCTACTCGGCCGTCAGGGAATGGCCGACCAAGAGCGTCGCCAACCAGAAGATCAACACCGGCGACAAGGCGCGAACGTTCGCGGGTTACATGCGGATCCACGCGCTCGAGGCCAGTGGTGGCCTGACCTACGCGCAGATGGGGCGCTTCCTCGCGAAGCCCGGAACGCCGGCCAAGTTCACCGATGGCCAGGGCGGAACCAACGTCGACAAGTATGCGGTCATCGATCCGAAGACCAAGCAGCCGGTCGACAACGGTCGCCGCAACGTCTGGGTCACCGAGACGGCCCTGACGACCGCGTTGAACACGAGCTACATGGCTTCGCAGCTCGGGCTCTTCGGGATCGTCGTCGGGATCGCCCTCCTGCTCAGCGGGTTCGGGTTCGCGATCCTCGCGATCGGCGGCGCGCTCCGCAATCCAGAGACCGTCCTCACCTTCCTCCGGCGGTCGACTTCCAAGGCTCCCGCGGTGCCGGTGGCATAAGCGCCCGACTCCACCGCAGGACACTGAGGGCCGCCGCGAGGCGGCCCTCAGCCGTTCGTGCGGAGAGGCCGCACCGAAGATCCGCGGTCACCCTGACGCTCTCGCGCACGTCGGTGGCGACGATGGCCACATGGCAATCCAGGACCCGCCTCGGCACTGCTCGCTCGAAGCCGCCGTCGGCAGGAGCCGGGTCTGTCCGGAAGCCGGGTGTGCGTTCTGGGAGCCCGGCGGCGCCGCGCTCGGCGGGCGTTGTGCGATCGAGCACCTCGGCATCGCGCCCGACGCGCCGCTCGCGACGTGGCTGCTCGAGATCCGCGAGAGGCTCGAAGCCGGCAGCTCGGAAGAGGAGCAGCGCGCGCTGCGCGGCGTCTTCCACCACCTGCTGAACGGCTCGTCGGACTAACCGCAGGGCGAGCCGGTCAGTCGGCTTCGAGCAGCCCGCGCTCGAGCGCGTAGCCGACGAGGTCGGCACGGGTTTGCAGGCGGAGCTTCTGCATGATGTGCGCGCGGTGCGTCTCGGCGGTGCGCACCGAGATGTACAGCTGCTTCGCGATCTCCTGGTTCGTGTGGCCGAGCGCAAGGAGGCGCAGGACCTCCCGCTCGCGGTCCGAGAGCGGATCCTGCTCTGCCAGCTTCGCCGCCTCCGTGTCGGCGGCCACGAGCCGCGCGCCCAGCTCCGGGTTGACGTAGCGGCCGCCGCCGGCGACCTCGCGGACCGCCGCCACGACCTCGTTGTCGGCGGCCTCCTTGAGGACGTAGCCGCTCGCGCCCGCGGCGAAGGCCTCCCGCACGTAGCGCGGCTCGTCTTGCATCGACAGCACGAGCACCTTCGCGTCCGGGTTCTCGTGCTTGAGCTGTGGCAGGACATCGAGGCCGGTCTGCTCGGGCATGACGAGGTCGAGCAGGATGACGTCCGGCTTCACGGCCCTGGCCTGGAACACCGCGTCGCGAGCGTTTCCCGCCTCGCCGACGGGCTCGATGTCCTTCTCCGCGGCCAGGAGGAGGCGCAGTCCGCTGCGGACGACGGCGTGGTCGTCGACGATGAGGACCCGGATGCTCATCCGAGCGGGACCTCCGCGACGATCGTCGTCCCGGCGCCCGGGCGCGACTCGATCTCCAGCCGGCCGTCGAGGAGGGCGAGCCGCTCGCGCATGCCGAGCAGCCCCATCCCATCCTCACGTACGGCCCGCTGGTCGAACCCGTCGCCGTCGTCTTCGACCACGGCTGCCACGTGGGCCCCCCGCCGGGCCACCGAGACGCTGACGTGGTGGGCGTTCGCGTGCTTGACGACGTTGGTGAGCGACTCCTGCACGACCCGGTAGAGCGCGGTCTCGACCTCGCCTGGAAGCCGCGCCGCCCCCAGCGCCGAGTGGAAGTCGACGCGGACGTCCTGCTCGACGAAGGAGTTCGTCAGGCGCTCGAGCGCGGGGATGAGGCCGAAGTCGTCGAGCACCGCCGGGCGCAGCTCGACCGCGAGGCGCCGCACGTCCTGGAGTGCGCTCACGACATGCTCGCGCAACTCGGCCAGGGCTTCGCGGGTGGGCTCGTCGGCCGACTCCTCGAGCGGCTTCAGCCCGAGCAGGATCGAGGTGAGCGCCTGCCCGGTCTCGTCGTGCAGCTCGCGCGCGAGATGCCGCCGCTCCAGCTCCTGCGCCTGCACGACGCGCCGGACGGCGTCCCGCGCGACGCGCTGTGACAGCTCGACGGCCACGGCCGCCCGCGCTGCGAACGTCTCCGCCAGGCGGAAGTCGTCGTGCGTGAAGCGTGGGTCGGAGCCTTCCTTGTCGTGGATCTCGAGCACGCCGATCGCCTCGTCACGGGCGATGAGCGGCACCCACATGCCGGTGCGCGCGGCGAGCTGCCTCGAGACCTCCTGGTGCACCTCGGGATCGTCGAGCACCGAGTCGATGCGCTCGCTGCGCCGCCGCGCGAGCACGGCACCGCTCTTCGACTCCGAGCGCGAGACGGTCGTTCCGAGCAGGCCCTCGGCGCCGGCCACGGCTGCGAATCGCAGCTCGTCGCTCCCGGCCGGCAGCGCCAGCACGACGACCCGCGCCGCCAGCAGCTCGCGCAGGCGGCGGACGATGAGATCCAGCAGGCGGTCGAGGTCGGTCTCGGTGGCCAGCGCGTTCCCGACCTCCTGGAGCGACTGCAGCTGGCGCGACCACCGCGTGGCCGCCTCGTAGAGGCGAGCGTTCTCGATGGCCACCGCGGCCTGGCCGGCGAGGAGCGTGACGAGCTCCTCGTCCTCCTCGCTGAAGTCCTCGCCGCCCTCCTTCTCGGTGAGGTAGAGGTTTCCGTAGGCGACACCGCGCAGCATGACCGGGACCCCGAGGAAGCTGGCCATCGGTGGATGGCCCGGAGGGAAGCCGACCGAACGAGGATCGTCGGCGAGCTCGTGCAGCCGCAGCGGCTTCGCGTCGCGGATCAGCACCCCGAGGATGCCACGCCCGCGCGGCAGCGCGCCGATCTCCGCGCGCAGGTGGTCGTCGATGCCGTGCGTGACGAACTGCTCGAGCTCCGCGCCGCTCGCGTCGATGACGCCGAGCGCTCCGTAGCGTGCGCCCGTCAGCTCGGCCGCCGCCACGACGAGCCGGTGCAGGAGCGTGTCGAGCGAGAGCTCCGACGTAACCGCGAGGCCTGCTGCGAATAGCGCACGCAGACGCCCCTCTCTGACCGACAGCGCGTCCACGCGGCAAGCCTAACCCTCGGCCGTCCGATGCGGGAAAGCCGCACGGGTGCTCAGCGACGCCGCCGATGGCGGCCGCGCGACCTGCACCGACACTGGCCGGGAAAGGAGGCGCGAGATGAAAGCGCTCGTGTATCACGGGCCGGGCCGCCGGACCTGGGAGGACGTGCCCGACCCGACAATCCAGGCGCCTACCGACGCCATCGTGAAGATCGATTCCTCGACGATCTGCGGGACCGACCTCCACATCCTCAAGGGGGACGTACCGGAGGTCGTGCCGGGCACGATCCTCGGTCACGAGGCCGTGGGCACCGTCGTCGAGGTCGGCGACGCCGTCACGACTCTCGAGCCGGGAGACCGTGTGCTCGTCTCCTGCATCACGTCGTGCGGCCGTTGCCGCTTCTGCAAGGAAGGCCGCTACGGGCTCTGCACCGGCGGCGGAGGCTGGATCTTCGGCCACCTGATCGACGGCCTGCAGGCCGAGTACGCGCGCGTGCCGTTCGCCGACACGTCGGTCTACAAGGTGCCGGAGGCTCTCACCGACGAGCAGGTGCTCTTCCTCGCCGACATCCTCCCGACGGCGTACGAGGTAGGCGTCCTCAACGGGGGCGTCGAGCCGGGCGACACGGTCGCGATCCTCGGCGCCGGCCCGATCGGGCTGGCCGTGATCATGACCGCGCAGCTCCACTCGCCGGGATGCATCGTCGCGATCGACCTCGACCCGTCGAGGCTCGAGAAGGCGGTCGAGTTCGGCGCGGACGTCGCGATCGACAACAGCAAGGAGGATGCTGTCGCGAAGGTGATGGAGCTCACCGGCGGACTCGGCGCCGACGTCGCCATCGAGGCGGTCGGCGTGCCCGAGACGTTCGAGCTCTGCACCGAGCTGATCCGGCCGGGAGGCCGCGTCGCCAACGTCGGCGTCCACGGCCATCCCGCCACGCTCCACCTCGAGAAGCTGTGGATCCGGGACGTCCTGATCACGACGGGTCTCGTCGACACGACGACGACGCCGAAGCTCCTCAGGCTGATCGAGACCGGTCGCCTCGACCCGACTCCGTTCGCCACCCACCGCTTCGCGCTCGCGGACTCGGAGGAGGCGTACGACGTGTTCGGAGCGGCCGCCGAGAGCCACGCGCTCAAGGTCGTGCTGACGGCCGAGCCGGTCGCGCACGAGCTGCTCGAGCAGCACGAGGTTCCGGTCACCGCCTAGGCCAGGAAGAGGGCGGCGCCGCAGGTACGCGACGCCGCCTCTTCCCCTTCGTTCCTCTAGGCGCTCGTCAGCTGCTCGGCCTCGTGGGCGGGCTGCTCGGCCCTCTCGGCCGGCGGCACGACGAGCACGGGCCGGCGCGCTGTGTGGCAGAGCTCGCGGGCCACGCTGCCCAGGACCGCGGCGACGACGCCGGTGCGGCCGTGCGTGCCCACCACGATCAGGTCGGCGCCGACCTCCTCGGCCGCGTGCTCCACGAGCGTCGACACGTGCCCGGCCCCGGTGCGGATCTCCAGCCTGGCGTTGAACCCCGCCGCGCAGAGCTCCTCCACCTGGTCCCTGAGCTTCTCCCGGATGTCCGGCTCGTCCGCGAGCACGGGCGCCCCCGCGGCGCGGCCCACGAACACCTCGTTCGCGTGCACGGCGACGATCCGGGAGCCGTGGACCCCGGCGAGGTCGCGCACGTGCTCGAGCGCCTTGTCGGCGAGCTCGGACCCGTCGGTCGCCCACACGATCGTCTCGAACATGGTGTCCTCCTTTCCTGGTCGGGGCGATCGTCGATCCGCCGTCCTCCGGTCGCATCCGTGGTTTTCCGCACTGCTGGCCGGTCGCCCCCCGATGCCGGTGCCCTGATCTGCTCCGACACTGTGGGCATGGATTCCACGAAGGAGGAACTGACATGAGCGCTAGGAAACCGATCCTGTTCGCAACGGACGGCTCGCCCTCCGCGGCAGAGGCTCAGCGCAGGGCGATCGAGCTCGCGCAGCTCCTTCGCGCACCGCTCGTCGTCGTCTCGGTGGCGCACGCCGCGCTGCCGGCGGTGGGCTACGCCGGCTACGGCTACTCGAACGTCGTCGCCGAGCTCACGGAAGCGGAGCACAAGCGCGTGGCCAACGTGCTCGCCGAAGTGGCGGAGACGGCCTCGCTGGCCGGTGTGCCGTGCTCGACGGTCGCGGTGGACGGCCTCGCGGTCGAGGAGATCTGCCACACGGCGAGCGAGCACGAAGCGCAGCTGATCGTCGTCGGCTCGCACGGCTGGGGGGCCGCACGGCGGCTCTTCTCCGGCAGCGTCTCCACCGGGCTGGTTCACTCTGCGCCATGTCCGGTGCTCGTCGTCCGGCCGCAGCAGCAGGCCCAAGAGCACGCGGCGGCCGCGTGAGCGCCGCGGCCGCATCCGCGGTCGACGCAACCGACGTCATCCTCCGCGACGGCTCGACGCTCCGACTGCGTCCGCCCGCCGCGGAGGACGCCGACGCGCTCGTCGAGTTCTTCTCGAACCTGTCGGAGCACAGCCGCTACCTCCGCTTTCACGGCTTCCCTCAACTCGGCCCGAAGCTCGTCGAGCCCCTGCTCGAGCCGGACTGGCACGAGCGCGGCGCGCTGCTCGCGTCGCTCGACGGCCGCATCGTCGCCGTTGCGAACTGGGCGAGCCTGCGCGATCCGCGCCTGGCGGAGGTCGCCTTCGCCGTCGGCGACGAGTTCCAGCGACGGGGAATCGGCACGCGCCTGCTCGAGCAGCTCGCTGCACGGGCGGCGGCAGCCGGGATCGAGGAGTTCGTCGCGGAGGTGCTGTACGAGAACGACGCGATGCTCGGCGTCTTCCGCGACGCCGGGTTCGCGGTGACGCGCGCCGGCGAAGGCGGCGAGCTCGAGATCCGGTTCCCGATCGCTCCCACGACCGGCTACCGCGAGCACGTGGCGGCGCGCGACCACGTCTCGGTGCGCGCCTCGCTCGAGCCCTTCTTCCAGCCGCGTTCCGTCGCCGTCGTGGGGGCGTCGAAGCGACGCGGCTCGATCGGCGGCGAGCTCTTCCGCAACGTCCTCACGGGCGACTTCACCGGCTCGGTCTATCCCGTGAACCGCAACGGCGACGCCGTCGCCGGCGTCCACGGCTACAGCGCAGTGGGCGAGATCTCGGAGCAGGTGGATCTGGCCGTCATCTGCCTGCCGGGAGAGCTGGTGCTCGACGCGGCAGACGAGGCGCTCGCGGCCGGCGTTCGCGCCCTCGTCGTCATCTCAGCCGGCTTCGCCGAGACGGGCGGCGAAGGGATCGCACGGCAGGAGCAGCTCCTCGCCCTCGTCCGCGCCCACGGAGCGCGCCTGCTCGGCCCGAACTGTCTCGGCATCGCCTCCTCCTCGGTCCACCTCAACGCGACGTTTGCGCCGCGCAGCTTCCCGACCGGCAAGATCGGTTTCTCCTCCCAGAGCGGCGCGCTCGGACTCGCGTTGCTCGAGCGCGCGGAGGCAAGCGGCCTGGGGGTCACCTCCTTCGTCTCGATCGGGAACAAGGCCGACGTTTCGTCGAACGACCTGCTCGAGTGGTGGGAGGACGACGAGGCGACCGAGCTCGTCGTCCTCTACCTCGAATCCTTCGGCAACCCACGGGCGTTCGCGCGCATCGCGCGCCGGCTCGCGCGCCGCAAGCCGATCCTCGCGCTCAAGGGCGGGACGACGCGCGCCGGGATACGGGCGGCGGGATCGCACACCGCGGCACTCGCCGGCTCGGATGCCGCGGCCGGCGCGCTCTTCGCACACGCAGGCGTGATCCGCGCCCGCACGCTCGACGAGCTGATCGACGTCGCGTCGCTTCTCTCGGCTCAGCCCGTGCCGCGCGGACGGCGTGTCGCCGTCGTCACGAACGCCGGCGGGCTGGGAATCCTCGCGGCGGACGCCTGCGAGGCGTTCGACCTCGAGCTGCCGCCGCCGAGCGAGGAGACGCGCACCGCACTCGCCGCGGTCATGCCCGCGGAGGGCAGCGTGGCGAACCCGATCGACATGCTGGGCGGGGCGAACGCGGACAGCTTCGAGCAGGCGCTCCCTCCGGTTCTCGCCGATCCCGCGTTCGACGCTGCGATCGTCCTCTTCGTACCGACCGTCGGCACGGACGAGGAGGCGGTCGGCGCCGCGATCAGCCGGGCTGCTGCCACGGCCGGGGACAAACCCGTGCTGTGCGCGTTCCTCAGCGCGAAGGGCGCTCCGGTCTCGCTGCAGAGCGTCGCGCACGTGCCGTCCTTCGCCTATCCGGAGGCGGCCGCGAAGGCGCTCAGCCGAGCGGTCGAGCGCGGCGAATGGCTCCGGCGGCCCGCCGGGACGACCCCCGAGCTCGAATGCGACCGCGACGAGGCCAAGGCCGTCGTGCGGGAGGCGCTCACGACCGGCGGCGGCTGGCTCGACGCGGACCAGACACGCCGACTGCTCGAGGCGTACGGCGTGCCGCTCGTCCCCGAGCGCCTCGTCCCGGACGCCGAGGCAGCGGTCGAGGCCGCCGGCGAGCTCGGCTACCCGGTCGTCCTGAAGACGGCCGCGCCGGGAGTGCACAAGACCGAGGAGGGGGGTGTCATCCTCGATCTCGGCGACGAGGAGGCCGTTCGCGCCGCGGCGAAGCAGATCGGCGGGCCGCTCCTCGTGCAGCCCTTCGTTCGCGGCGGCGCCGAGCTGCTGACCGGCGCCATGCAGGATCCGGTGTTCGGACCGCTCGTCGCGTTCGGCCCGGGCGGCGTCCTCGCCGAGCTGATCGGCGAGGCGCAGTTCCGGCTCGCGCCGCTCACCGACCACGACGCGCAGGAGCTCGTTCGCGCCGGCAAGGCGGGACGGCTGATCGCCGGCTTCAGAGGCGCGCCGGCCGCCGACGAGGACGCGCTGGTCGACCTCCTCCTGAGGCTGTCGCTTCTCGCCGACGACCTCCCGGAGGTCGCCGAGCTGGACCTGAATCCGGTGCTGGCGCTGCCGGACGGGTGCTTCGCGGTCGACGCGCGAGCGCGCGTGGCCGATCCCATCCAGCCGCACCGCCCCAAGAGCTGGTGAGGAGGACATCGGCTCGTGCATCCCTTCGACACGTCGGCAGCCGTCGAACGCCTGCGGGCCGCGGGCGGCGGCTACGAGATGGTGCACGAGTCGCGGGGCCTCGAGCTCGGCGTCTACGTCCTCGTCGCACCCGAGCCCGACCGCCAGCAACCGCACGAGGACGACGAGGTCTACGTGGTGCTCGAGGGCAGCGGCACGCTCGAGGTCGAGGGCGAGCACATCGGTCTGAGCGAGGGCCAGGCGGTCTTCGTCCCGGCGGGCGCCGAGCATCGCTTCGTCGGCTACGAGCAGCTCGCGGTGCTCGTCGTCTTCGAGCGCGCCGGGCGCTGATCCCGGACTTCTGCGGCTCCGGTCTGCGGCCAACTACCGAGCGTGATGGCGGATTGCCCGGATTCCACGCGGCGGCCGCAGAAGCAGGATGCGCGCATGCCACTGGCCCGTCTCTCAGGAGGAGCAACCATGAAGCTCACAACCCTTTCGCTCGCGGTAGCCGCAACGCTCTGCGCCGTCGCCGTCGGCGCCGGGCAGGCGCTCGCGACCACCCATCACGCAGCGCCGAAGACGCTGAAGATCGCCATGCACGACCCCGGTTGCCACTGGTTCCAGATCCACGGCAAGTTCACCAAGTCGGCCACCGTCAAGAGCGGACGCGTCCGGCTCGTCGACCTCGACGAGGCCGCTTTGAAGGTCGCGTCGCGCCACGGCCTGAGGCACATCCCGGTCGGCAAGTCGATCGTGGTCGGCCGCGGGAACTACGTGATCATGATGGTCGGGCAGGCCGTCGACGACAACTACCTCAAGCTCACCGTCCGCTAGTCGTCGGAACGAGCTGTCTGCGAGAGGGCGGTGCTCCGCCCTCTCGTCGTGTGTGGTCAGTGGGCGACCACCCGCCGGTAGCGCCAGATCGCGAGCGCGGCGAACACGATCGCGATCGCGACCGACCAGAGCGCCGCGAGCCAGACGTCGTGGCCGGCCGGAGTGCCGATGAAGAGACGGCGGATCGCATTGACCATGTCGGTGAACGGGTTGTGCCTGGCGACGGTCTGGAGCCAGCTCGGCATCGAGCCGACGGGGACGAAGGCGGACGACACGAACGTCACCGGGAAGAGGATCGTGAACCCGTAGGCGTTCGACGCCTCCGGCGACGACGCGGCGAGCCCGATGAAGGCGAACACCCACGAGAACGCGTAGCCGATCAGCAGCAGCAGCGCGATTCCGCCCAGGATCGTCGGGATGTCCGTCTGGAACCGGAACCCGACGGCGAGCCCGACGGCCAGCATGACGACCAGCTGGATGATGTTCGTGCTGATGTCCGCAAACGTCCGGCCGGTGACCACCGCGGAGCGGGACATCGGCAGCGACCGGAACCTGTCCATCAACCCTTTCTTGAGGTCGTCGGAGAGCCCGAGCGCGGTGACGAAGCCGCCGAAGGTGATCGACTGGACCACGATCCCGGGGATCAGATAGTTGACGTAGCTCACGCCCGACGGCAGTGCCAGGCCAACCGCGCCGCCGAAGACGTAGACGAAGAGCAGCACGAACATGATCGGCTGCACCGTGTAGCCCACGAGCAGGTCGGGTTGGCGTGCGATGCGCTTCACGCTTCGGGACGCGAGCACCCACATGTCGGACAGCTCACGCGCTGCGGGACTCATGCCGGCACGTCCTCGTCCTCCGCGTCGGCGGCCGCGTGGCCCGTCAGCTCGAGGAAGACGTCGTCGAGCGTCGGCCGCCGGGTCGCGATGTCCTCGATCGCGATTCCGGCATGGTCGAGAGCGCGAACCGCCTCCGCGATCGCGCCGCGACGCGCGACGGGAACGGACACCACCCCGTCGGCCACGGACGGCGCTTCGCCGAGCGACCCGAGGGCCTGGGCCGCGGCGCCCGCGGTGCCCGCGGCCGCGACGCGGATCTCGAGCCTGTCGCCCCCCACTCGTCGCTTCAGCTCGTCCGACGAGCCCTCGGCGATCACGACACCGTGGTCGACCACGGCGATCCGGTGTGCGAGCCGGTCGGCCTCGTCGAGGTACTGCGTGGTCAGGAGCACGGTGGTCCCGCCGCTGACGAGTCCGCCGAGGGCGTCCCAGAGAGCGATCCGGCTACGGAGGTCGAGGCCCGTCGTGGGCTCGTCGAGGAACAGGATCGGCGGGCGCGCGACGAGGGCAGCAGCGAGGTCGAGCCGCCGGCGCATCCCGCCCGAGTAGGTACGGACGAGTCGCCTGGCTGCGTCGGCGAGTCCGAAGTCCTCGAGCAGCTCGGCCGCTCGCTGCCGTGACGCGCGGCGTCCGAGGTGGTAGAGCCGTCCGACCATCTCCAGGTTCTCCGAGCCACTCAGGTTCTCGTCGACGGCCGCATACTGGCCAGCGAGGCCGATCTGCTCGCGCACCCGCCCCGGCTCCCGCGCCACGTCGAAGCCGGCGACGCGGGCACTTCCGCCGTCCGGCTTGAGCAGCGTCGTCAGGATCCGGACGGCGGTCGTCTTTCCCGCCCCGTTCGGGCCGAGCAGCCCGAGCACGCTGCCGGCCGGTGCGTGCAGGTCGACACCGCGCAACGCCTCGACGTCCTTGTAGCGCTTCCGAAGCCCCTCCGCCTCGATGGCCGCACCGGCGGCGACTCGCCTCTCGCTCGTGCCGCGCGTCATCGGCCGAACGCTACCGCGCCTCGACCGCGCCGACGGCTCGCTCAGCCTCGGCTCAGTGCCGCCACCGGGCCCGACGGCTCGGCGCTCCTCGGGCGCGAGGTGCGCCGAGGCAGCGACAGCCAGACGTCCGCCCCGCCCCGCGAGCGGTTGCGGGCGCCGGCGGTTCCACCGTGTGCGTGCGCGACGAGCTCCACGATCGAGAGCCCCAGCCCGGATCCGCTCCCGCTGCGCGCCTCGTCGCCCCGGCTGAAGCGATCGAACGCGCGCACATGGAAGTCGTCCGGAAAGCCCGGGCCCTCGTCCGTCACGTGAAGGTCGACGTGCTCACCCGCCTCGACCGCGCGCAACTCGACGCGCCCCCCGCCGTGGGCGAGCGCGTTGTCGACGAGGTTTCCGAGCGCCTGCTCGACTCGCAGCGGGTCGACTTCGAGGAGGAGCTCGCTCGGCTCGGCGCGAAGCTCGCGGCCGGAAGTCCGGGCACGCGTGGCAAAGCGTCCCGTGACGTCTGCGAAGAGCCGATCCACGTCGACGGCCTCGCGCCGGATGGGAAGCGGCCCCTGGTCGGCCCGCGCGATCAGGAGCAGGTCCTCCGCGAGCCGGACGAGGCGTTGCGTCTCCTCAGACGCGGATCTGAGCGCGTTCTCGAGCTCCTCCCGCGACCGCGGCCGCCGCAGAGCCAGCTCGAGCTCCGTCTGGAGCAGGGCGAGCGGCGTCCGCAGCTCGTGGCTCGCATCCGCGACGAACCGGCGCTCGTGCTCGACGGCCGAGTGCAGACGCGCGAGCATGTGGTTGAGCGTGACGGCGAGCCGGCTGATCTCGTCGCGGCCGGGCGGCACCGGCAGAACGGCGGGCTCGTCGGCCGTCACCGCCTCCGACCGCCGGCGCAGCAGCTCGACGGGACGCAGGGCGCGTGCCGCGAGGGCGTAGCCGCCGAGAGAGGCTGCCAGCAGCGCGAGCGGCAGGAAGACCAGGAGCTCGTGCCGGAGATGGTCGAGCGAGTCGCTGCGCGGGGCGAGCGAGCGCGCGACCACGGCGATCGGCCCGTGACCGAACGAGACGGCGAGCACCCGCCACTCGCCTGGACGGCCGTACAGCCGGATCTTTTCGTTTCGCCAGAGGCGCTGCGTGCCGGCTGCGCGCACCACGTTCCGGCCGAGCAGCGGCGCCAGCCCGCGCGGGTGCGTGCCCAGCAGCCGGCCGCTCCGCGTGTAGAGCTGCGCGAGCGTCGTCTCGCCGTCGGCGTCCACGTCCAGGCGGTGCGCGGCCAGCTCCTTGGCCTGCGCGGTGAGCGTCTGATCGACCGAGCCGAGCAGCTCGTTCGCGACGCGGTGATAGACGAAGAGACCGACGGCCGCCAGCACGATCGCCATCGCGAGCGCGAAGCCGAGCGTCAGGCGAACGCGGATCGGGAGGCGCCGGGCCGTGTCACTCCTTTCGCAGCCGGTAGCCGACGCCGCGCACGGTCTCGATCGAGTCGGTCTCGAAGGGCCGGTCGATCTTCTGGCGCAGGTAGCGGACGTAGACGTCGACCACGTTGGAGCGGCTCTCGAATGCGAAGTCCCACGCGCCGTCGAGCAGCTGGTTACGGGTCAGCGCGACGCCGGCGCGACGCATGAACAGCTCGAGGAGGGCGAACTCCTTCGCGCTCAGGTCGAGCTCGTGATCGCCGCGCCAGGCCCGGTGTGCGGCCGGGTCGAGGCGCAGCTCCCCGACCTCGAGCACGGAGGGACGTTCGCCGGGCGCCCGGCGCGTGAGGGCCCGGATACGGGCGAGCAGCTCGTCGAAGGAGAACGGCGTCGTCAGATAGTCGTCGGCGCCCGTGTCGAGCCCGCTCACGCGATCCTCGATCGCGTCGCGCGCGGTCAGCATCAGCACCGGCGTCCAGACGCCGTCCTGGCGGAGCCGCCGGCAGACTTCGAATCCGTCGACGCCCGGGAGCATGACGTCGAGGACGATCGCGTCGTACGCGACCGCCCGCGCCATCCAGAGGGCGGCCTCTCCGCGGTCGGCGACGTCGGCCGCGTACCCCTCCTCGCGCAGGCCGCGGCCGAGCAGCTCGCCGAGCTTCTTCTCGTCCTCGACCACGAGCACCCGCATGCCTCCATTGTCGCGCACCGCATGAGAGGCGGATTAACAGCCGCGGCCGGGCGGCTCATGCGCCCCTAATCCGGCACGGCCACGATCGCTCCGCCGGATGGCCCGTGGACGCTGATCCCAACCCCGACGCCGCCTTCGTGCCGAAGCCGGCCGCACCGCCGCGACGCAGGATCCGATGGCGACGCTGGTTCCCGGTCGTCGTCCTCGTTCTCCTCTCGCCGGCGATCTACTCGTGGACGCAGATGGCCGTCGCGCCGTCGAGCCTGCCGCTGGGGGTGCGCAGCGTCGAGTGGCTGCGGCTCCATCACTTCAACTGGCTCGTCGACGAGGCGGAGCACGTCTACTACACCTGGCGGACTCCGAAAAAGGGCGGCCCGCAGCTGACCACGTTGCCTGCCGTCGGACTCGCCGGCGCACCGGGGAAGCGGACGCACCACGAGCGCGCCAAGCCGTGGCCGCCCCGGATCGAGCCGGTCTTCGCACGTCCTCTACCGGGCGAGGGAGTCTGGAAGCCGGCCGGAGCCGCGATCGACGGCAAGCCGCCCGTCCTCGTCACCACCTTCCGGAGCGAGCGGGGCTACCCCCGGATCGTCGCGTACGTCGCGTGGTTCGACCGCAGACGCACCGCCGTCGCCTACTACCCGGGCAGGTACGAGCCGCCGAGCGCGACGTTGCGCGGGCCGATGGAGGTCCCGCACGATCAACGGTGGCGGCTGCTGGCGACGTTCAACAGCGGCTTCATCTACCAGGACGGCTTGAACGGCGACGCGCTGAACGGACACGTGAACGAGCCGCTCAAACAGGGGCTCGCCACGCTCGTCGCCTACAGGGACGGACGCGTGAACATCGCGGGCTGGAACGGCGGCCCGGCGCCCGGGCCCTCGATCGCCTGGGCGCGGCAGAGCCTGCCGTTGATCATCGATCACGGCCGTCTCAGCCCGAAGCTGAACGACAGCACCGCCTGGGGCTACACGCTCGGGAACGCGGTCCGTGTCTGGCGCACCGGAGTCGGCATCGACCGGCGCGGCAACCTCGTCTACGCCGCCGCCGACTACCAGACCGTCACGACGCTCGCCCGGATCCTGCAGCGGGCCGGAGCGGTTCGGGCGATGGAGCTCGACATCAATCCCGAGTGGCCCACCCTGATCACGTACCGGCACCACCACGGCCTCGTCCCCACCAGGGTCGTCCCGAACTACCAGCAGCCGGCCACCCGCTACCTCGTGCCGGACGACAGGGACTTCTTCGCCGTCTACCGGCGCCTGCCCGGCGCGGTGGACGTCCCGCTCAAGTGAGAGGAGACGGCTTCCCGGCTCATGGTCCCTTCACGCACTGCGGGAATGGTAGGGCGGTGAGCGAGGACCCCTTCCACTGGGACGAGCGCGTGGAGGCCTGGGAGCAGGTCGCCACGAGCCCGGCCTTCCTGGCCATTCGCGACCGCATCGTCGAGCTGGCCGAGCCGCGGAGCGACGACTGCGTGATCGACCTCGGCGCCGGCACGGGACTGCTCGCCCTCGCGCTCGCGCCCCGCGTGCGAGAGCTCGTCGCGGTCGACATCTCCGAGCGGATGCTCGACCGGCTCGACGATGCGGCGATCGCGGACGGCCTCCACAACATCGAGTTCCTGGCCGGCGACCTGCGGCGGCTGCCGCTCGAGGACGAGTCGGCGACGCTGGTGGTCTCGAACTACGCGTTCCACCATCTCGACGACCCGGGCAAGGAGCTCGCGCTCGCCGAGGCCAGGCGGATCCTGCGGCCGGGCGGGCGGCTCGTGATCGGCGACATGATGTTCGCGCTCTCTCTCAAGCCGCGCGACCGGCGGCTGATCTGGGAGAAGGTCGTCGCGCTCGCCAGGCGAGGTCCGGCAGGAGTGATTCGCATCCTGCGCAACGCCGCCCGCGTCGCGACCGGGCGCTGGGAGAAGCCGGCCACGCCCGAGACCTGGGTCGAGATGCTCGAGGCGCGTGGCTTCGAGGGGATACGAATCGAGTTGCTCGAGCACGAGGCCGCGGTCGCCGTCGCGCGGCGGCCGGCCGTCAGCTCCGGGGCAGCTCCAGCGCGCGCCGTCCGAGCAGCTTCCAGCGATAGCTGAGCAGCTCGTCGCTCCAGCGCTCTCGCGCGCCCGTCAGCGGGTTGTTCACGAGCACGTAGCCCGGACCGGCGCCGACGAGCACGATCGCATGCTCGTTGAGGTTGACGGTGATCTCGCGGCCGGAGGGGGTCAGCCAGCTCCGGTAGGGGCCCGGCGCAAGCCCGACCCAGGCGAGCACCGGGTGCCCGGCGAGCACGGCGGCCCGCAGGGCCCCGAGGCTCCGCCCGTGGAGGTCGTCGAGGTGGAGGCCGAAGCGGGCCGCGAGGCGGCGGATCGGCGGCTCGTAGACCCCGAAGCCGCCGGCTGTGCCGCCACCGGCGGGCCTCCCGACGAAACCGCGCTCCGGGTCTCCCCAGCGGAGGAGGGCGCTGCCTGCGACCGGCTCCGGATCGAGCGGACCGCTGCGCGGCAGACGGGACTGCAACTCGAGCTGTCCCGCGCGGACGCCCGCCGCCGCGAGCAGCATCGACAGCGCAGTCGCCTCGCAATCGTTGTGCAGCACCTGACGGACCGGGCGGAGCGCGATCGTCGTCCGGAGCGGCACGACCGGCAGATCAATCCTCCGCGCATGCGCTGCGCGCGCCCGGTCGACGAGGCGCCGAGCACGGCGAGGGGGGATCGCGTCGCGCATGCGCACGCGGCCCCGGCGGAGCACGATCCTGGCCGGAAGCCGGACGTGCCGCCGCCCCGGCCGGACGACGGCGAGCCTCGTTCCGGCGGCGTAGACGACCAGCGGAGGCGGCGGCCGGTGTCGCGTGCTCGTCGACCCGCTGCTCCCGCAGCCGGTCACCACCGCTCCGATCGAGAGCAGGACGAGGAGGACTCCGGCGCGCACCCGGGCCACCGTACTCGCGCGAGATGACAGATCGAGGAATCTCTCATCGAGCGCTCACGGTCGGGACCTACCCTTGGTCCGTGCTGCGGCTCGAACGGCACCGGCTCGGTCCGCGGATCTACGTCTGCGGACTTCGCATCCACGAGTTCGCACTGGGGCTCGGGGTTCTCGCGCTCCTCCTCGCCGGCGGAGTGGCCGAGCTCTGGGAGCTCACTCGCGCGACCGAGCTCGCGGCCCTCGGCGGCGCGCTGCTCGTCGGGAAGGACTGGCGCGATCTCGTGCCGTCGAAGCGCAACACGGCGGCCTGGGGCCTCCTGCAGCACCGCGTGCCGCGCGACTAGGCGCGCGTTCTACGCGAGCGCCGGCGGCGCGGCCGGGCGCACCCGGCTCGGCGCGACCCTCGGCGCGAGCAGCCGGTAGAAGCTCAGCCAGAGGACCGGCCCCGCCGCGAGGACCGCGGTGGCCGGGCCGCCGACGCCCCTGAGATCCGTGCCGACGAGGAGCGCGTGCCCGAGCGCGAGCCAGAACGCCGCGAAGCTCGCATAGTGGAGCCGCCGCCAGCCCTTCTGGCCGATCCAGCGGCGCGCGTTGAACGACGCGGCGAGAGCGAGGGTCAGCCAGCCGGCGACGACGCCGAGCGCGACCGAGCCGGGCCGCCAGGCCGCAGCGCCCGGCACGAGCGCGGCCAGAGCTCCGAGATGGAGGATCGGGTCCAGGAGAACCGCGCCCACGTGGAGGCCGAGCATCGAGAGACCCGTCCACGCGAGCGTGCGGTGCAGCGCGAGCAGCGGCTTCTGTCGCCTCGGCCCCAGCAGGCGCGTGCTCATCGCGAGCCCGAGCCAGACCGAGAGCGTCAAAAGGCCGAACGCCACGAGGCCGGCGGCGCGCGCGACGAGCCAGGCGACGGGTAGGGCGCTCATGCCGCCTGGATGACGAGGCGCTCGGACACGAGCGGCAGCCGGCCGAGCGGGACCGGCGGCCCTGCGTGCCGGACGTAGAGGGCGGAGATCCCCGGCCTCGCCTCGACGTGCGCCTCGGCCTCCCCCAGTCCGGCGATCGCGAGCGTCGTCGCGTGGACTTCCGCGGCGGCCGGGTCCGGCGCGACCACCGTCACGGTGAGCGGTCCGGCGAGCGCCGACTCGCCGGTCTCCGGGTCGATCAGATGATGGAGGGAGCCGGCCGGACCGAAGCGCCGCGCGTCGCGGCCCGAGGTGGCCACCCCACCGCCGTCCAGGGCGAGAACCGCGAGCGTCTCGCCGGCGCGGCGCGGATCGGCGATCGCAACCAGCCACGGGCCACCCTCCGGAGACTCGCCGCGAACGGCGATGTCGCCGCCGAGATCGACGAGCCCGCCGGCGAGATTCGAGGAGACGGCGAGCATGGCGTCGAGCGCGCGGCCGGCGGCGTAGCCCTTGCCGATTCCCCCGAGGTCGACGGACGAGCCCGGCGCCAGCCGCGCGCGGGAACTCCGCAGATCGAGCTCGATCGCGGTGCCGGCGCGCCAGTCGTAGGCCGTGCGGGCCTCTCGCTCCTCGAGCAGCTCGAAGGAGCGGTCGTAGCCGGCTGCCACGAGCGCGGGAAGGACGGTGGGGTCGAAGCGGCCGCCGGTGTCCTCCCGCGCGCGGAGCGCGAGCCCCAGCGCCTCGAGCAGCCGGCAGCCGATCGGGGTCCAGCGGCCGCCGGCCGCGTTGAGGCGGGAGAGGTCGCTGCTGGAGTCGAAGCGGGAAAGCTCGCGTTCGCAGGCGGCGACCTCCTCCTGCGCGGCGCCGAGCGCCCAACGCACCGTGCTCTCCTCGTGCGGCCCGGCGGTCACCGCGGCGGCGCACGTCGTGCCGACTGCGCGCCATTCGGTGCGATGCAGCGCGCTCATCCGTGCACCGCCGCCGAGGTCGCGGTCGTCGCGTGCGCCGGCGCCTTCACGACGACCAGCCGCTGCTTGCCGCCGTGACCCTTCACGACGACGGTCTGCGCCGAGGCCGCCGGCAGGGGCGCCGCCGGGCGCGAAGACCAGGCGAGCACCGCGACGATCGCGAGCATGGCCCAGACCGAGAGCACGACCACCCAGATGCGCTGCATGATCAGTCACCTCCCTCGTCCCACGACTGCGCGACTGGCGCGGGGGCCGGTGCGTTCTGCACGACCGTGACGGGAGCCGCCGGTGGAGCGGGTCGATGGAGGAGCCCGGCGATCGCGGCGCCGCCGGTGAGGACGGTCGCGGCGAGGACGGCCGCCAGCGCGAGCATGGGACGCTTTACGTTCATGCCTGCGTTCTACGGCCCGCCGGGCAAACGGCGGGCAAGCGCGCGGGCAAGCTTCGGTAAGGGTTCAGGCAGGCCGCAGGCGGACGACGGCGTCGACGCCGCCGCGCGCAGCCTCGCCGAGCTCGACCTCGCCCTCGTCGGCGGCGACGAGCCGCTTCACGATCGCGAGCCCGAGGCCCGATCCACCGGGGCCGGATCCGGCGCGCCAGAAGCGGTCGAAGGCTCGCTTGCGCTGCTCCGGGGCGAGGCCGGGGCCTTCGTCGCAGAGGTGCAGCTCGACCCACGGCGACTCGACGCGAGCCGAGAGCGTGACCGTCCCCCCGGCGGGCGAGGCCTCGAGGGCGTTCGCGAGGAGATTGTCGAGGACCTGTGCGAGGCGTCCCGGCGCGGCGCGCACCGGCAGGGGACCGTCGAGCTGGGCGACGAGACCGACGCGGTGCTCGTCCGCGAGCGCCTGCCAGGCCTCGACCCGCTCCCGCATCAGCGCCGTCGCGTCGACGCGCGCAGACGCCTCGGTGCCGGCGTCCGCCCGCGCCAACGTCAGCATGGCCTCGACCAGATCCCGCAGGCGGTCGGCCTCGTGCAGCGCGGCGTCGCGATCGCGGCTCGACGGCAGGCTCTCGATCCGGAGCCGGAGCGCCGTCAACGGCGTCCGGAGCTCGTGGGAGGCGTCGGCGACGAACTCCCCCTGCGAGCGCAGAAGCCGCGAGAGCTTGGCAACGGTCTCGTTGAAGGCGACCGCGAGCGACCGCACCTCCGGCGGACCCTCCCGCTCCGGCGCGCGGGCATCGAGCTGGCCCTCGCCGACCGCCGCCGCCGCCTCCTCCAGGCGGCGCAGCGGCCGGGTCACGAAGCGGGAGAGGCTGAGACCGACGACCGCGGCGCCCGCCAGGACCACGACGCCGATCAACGCGAGGATGAGCCAGTAGCGGCGGATGCGCGCGTCGACGGCGGAGAACGGATACGTGATCCGCACCGCGCCGTGCACCTTGCCGCTCGCGGCGATCGGCACCGCGACGTAGAGCAACCGCTCGTGGAGCGTCGTCGAGTTGCGCACGCCGCTCGGATACCTGCCGGCGAGCGCGGCTGCGATCTCGGGTCGCGAGGCGAAGCTCTCGGTTCCGCGCACGCGGGCGCTCGTGTCGACGAGGGCGTAGCCCCGCCGGTCGACGATCACGACCCGGGCGCCGGTCCGCGCCCCGTAGTCGGCGGCGATCGCGGCGAGCGCGTTCAGCTGCCTCCGGGTCGGCGCCTGGACGGCGTCCTCGGCGTCGGCGGCGAGCACCGTCGCGTCGTGCGAGACGTTGGCCGTCAGGTGGCCGCGCTCCGTCCGCTGGTTCTGCACGCCGAGGGGCACCTCGAGGCTGAGCAGGACGAACAGCGTGACCCCGAGGTAGCCGAGCAGGAGGCGCCGCGTCACGGCACGCGCAGCCGGAAGCCCACGCCGCGCACCGTCTCGATCCGGCCCGGGTCGCCGAGCTTCCGGCGCAGCGCAGCGACGTGGACGTCGATCGTCTTGGAGGAGCCGTACCAGCTCGTCTGCCAGACGTCGGCGAGCAGACGCTGCCGGCTCACGGCGGCGCCCGGATCGCGCGCGAGCGCCGCGAGGAGCTCGAACTCCTTCGGCGTCAGCTCGAGCTCGCGGCCGTCGAGCGTCGCGCGGCGGGAGCGCTCGTCGACCTCGAGCGCGCCTGCCCGCAACGGGCCGTTCGTTCCGCCGGCCGTCGCCGCGCGGCGCATGACGGCGCGGATCCGGGCGATCAGCTCGCGGAGCCCGTACGGCTTGACGACGTAGTCGTCGGCTCCGAGCTCGAGCCCCACCACGCGGTCGGTCTCCTCTCCGCGGGCGGTCAGGACGATGATCGGGACGCGGGAGCGCTCGCGCAGCTGCCGACAGACGTCGAGGCCGTCGACGTCCGGCAGCCGCAGATCGAGCAGGACGAGGTCCGCAGGGGAGGCTTCGAGGGCGCCCTCCCCCGTGGCGACGCGCGAGACGTCGTAGCCCTCCCGCTCGAGCCCGGCCACGAGCGGGTCGGCGATCGCGTCCTCGTCTTCGACGACCAGGATGTGCACATCCCGAGTGTCGCGTCGCCGCGACCGCCCGGCATCCGGACTTAGCCGAACCTTTACTGCGGCTTGTGCGAACCCTCGCCGACGCCTCTCCCCCGCCTCACCGAGCGCCGCCTAGCTTCGGGGACATGAACAAGGCGCATGTCACGCTCTTCGCACTTCTCGTCGCCGGTGCCACCGTGCTCGGCGCAGTCGCTCTGACGCGAACGACCAACCTCGGCCGTGCGGCACAGCACACGAACGACGCGGCCATCACCGCCCGGACGAAGCAGCTCGCGGCGTATGCCGTGAAGCTCCAGAAGGAGCTCAAGGCAAAGCCACCGGCCCTACCCCCGGTCCCGAAGCCGAAGCCGGCCCCGGTGGTGTCGGCTGCGGCACCGGCTGCGGCTCCGGCTGCGGCACCTCGGATCGTCTACCACCGGCCGCCGCCCATCGTCACGGTCGTCCATACCCACCACCACGGTGACGACGGCTCCAACGAGGGCGACGGCGGAGGAGGCGGAGATGGCTAGCCATCACGGTCGCCTGTACGGGCTCGCTCTCGCGCTCGTCGTCTTCTTCCTCGCCTGGGCGGTCATCGCCGCCCATCCGTGGGCTACTGCCAGCGCCGACCCGCGCCTGCGCAACCTCGCGATCCGCCAGGCGCAGCTCCAGCACGAGGCGAAGCTCGTCCAGAAGGTCGTCGCGACACGCTGGGCGAGGTACCGCGTCCGGCTGAAGGCGCGCCGCACCCAGATCGCCCGCGTCATGGCGGCAAATGCCGCGGCGGCGGCACAGGCAGCTCAAGCGGCACAGGCGGTTGCGGCCGCGCCCGCTGCAGCGGCTTCGGCGCCCGTGCAGGTCGTCAACCTGCCGCCCGCCCACGTCGTCACGAGGACGTCGTGAAGACCGACCCCACCTTCTGGCTGCTCGCGCGGGCGAGCGGCCTCACCGCCTACGGCCTGCTCACGGCTTCCGTCCTGGCCGGGCTCGTGCTGAAGTCGAAGCCGTTCGGACGCGCGCTCAAGCCGGCGCCGACGATGGACGTGCACCGGTTCCTCGCGCTGCTCGGCCTCGGGATGCTCGTGCTGCACGGCGCGACGCTCCTGCTCGACCGGACGCTGCACCTGCCGCTCGCCGGCCTCTTCGTCCCGGGCGCGTCTCCCTATCGCCCCGCAGCGGTGGCCGTGGGCGTGGTCGCCGCCGAGCTGATGGCGCTGATCTACGTCTCGTTCGCCCTGCGCAAGCGGATCGGCCCCCGGAACTGGCGCCGGCTCCACTGGGCCACGTACCTCGTCTTCCTCCTCGCCACCGTCCACGGCTTCGCCTCGGGAACCGACTCGAGCCAGCGGTGGGCGCACGACCTCTACCTCGGGGCGGTCGGCGCAGTCGCGTTCGCCACCGCGTGGCGGGCGCTCGGCCGTCCCACCCGCCCCGCACTCGAAAGGAGCCCCTGATGTACCGGATCTCGATCGACCGCTCGCTCTGCAACGGCCACGGCGTCTGCGAGGCGATCGCACCCGACGTCTTCGAGCTCGGAGACGACGGGCTCGCCGTCCTCCGCTCGGCGCTGAGCGAGGACGAGGCCGTCCAGGAGGCCTGTGACTCCTGCCCGATGGGCGCGATCTCCATCGCAAGAGTGGAGGCGGCCTGAGGATGAAGCTGCTCGTCGTCCTCGTCGTCGCGGTTGCCGCGGCCGGAGCCATCGCCGCCAACATCATCCTCCTCGGCAATGCCTCGGCGAGCAACGACCCCGTCGGCCGCCTGAGCCCGCGGGCGCACCTCCCGGCCGCGCCTCACTGGGCCGTGCGCCCGGCCACGGGCCGCCCACGCGACGAGCACGCCGACGACTGAGGACGGTCGCGGGCTCCGGCTAGTCGACTTCGTTCTGGCGCCGCAATGCGGCGATCCACGCCTGCGCCGAGACCGACGTGGCCGTCTCCGTGTCCGATCCCGCCTGCTCCCCGGGATCGGCGGCCGTGTCGCGCCGTAGCACCCGCTGTAGGCGCGCGTGCAGGCTCGACGCGACCGGCTCCTCGCTCGTGGAGGCCTCGTCGGCCGCGACGGGCTCGCTCTCTCTCGGCTGCATGCGCGCGTGCCAGAGCTCGATGTGCAGCCGATCGATCTCCTCCACGAGCATCAAGATCGCGCGCCCGACGGCGGCGGACTCCTCACCGCCCGCCTGCCGTAGCCGCTCGCCCCAACTCCGCAGTGCCTCGACCTTCTCCTCGTCCAGCCGCATGCGCTCATCGTGACACGCGGCCGACGAGGCTGCAGGTCGACGCGTGCAGCGGAAGGGTCGGCTCGATCTCGCTCGCCCTCAGGCGAAGATGCGGTGGTCGCGCGTCCGCTGCGCGTGCCAGGCGAGCCCCATCGACTCGAACCTCTGCGCCGCCTGCGCGACCAGAGCGTCGTCCTCCCGTACGAACGCGAGTGCCCGGAGGGCGAACGGCGAGACGTACGAGTTCTGCTCGATCCAGGCCGGTGCCTCTGCTTCGATCCGCTTGGACTCGCCGAGCGCCACGAGTGCATCGAAGAGCGGCGCGCGAGACTGGGGATAGTCCACGATCAGCGGGGCTTCCTCGAGCCGGTCGGCGAGCCTGCGCAGCGTGGCGAGGTCGTTGCGCGCCAGTGCCAGCATCATCCGCGGGGGATCGAGTTGGGTTCCGTAGCCCTTCATGCCGATCCCCTCGGCTTCCTTCTCGAGCCGGTCCGCCTCGCGATGGTCACCCGATTGAGCTGCCGCGACCGCGCAGTAGAGGAGGTTCGAGACGTTCATCGGGCACGGTGTCGCAAGGTTTGCTTCCGTCCGCTCCTCGACTGTCGACGTGAGAGCGACGACTCGGCCCCACATCGCCGAGAGCGATTCGATGAGCACCTCCATGCCGACCGAATGCACGCGGTGGTGCGCAGTCAGCCCCACCGAGGTCTCTTCTTCCCTCCGGGCAGATCCACGGGCCTCGTCGAACCGGCCGGCTCCGACCAGGATCCAGCCGTCGATCTGGTCGATCTCGGCACGTTTGTCCGGATCCTGAACGTCGGCCCACAGGGCTCGGGCCGACTCGAGCAAGGGGAGAGCCCGCACGAAATCCCCATCAGTGAACGCGGTCATCATCGCCAGAGCCAGGAGCGCGCCGGTCTGTAGCTCGACGTCGCCGAGCGTCTCGGCCACCTCCAGTGCCCGCCGCCCGGCCTTCTCGTCGTCGCCCCAGAACGCCCGCGCAACGAGGGCCTTCGCGCGAGCCTCCGTTCCGTCCTCGGTCAACTCGAGGGCGCGGTCTATCCACTCGCTCGCGACGGCCGGATCCGGCTGCGTCTTCCACATGCCCGCGCGGTTGACGAACTGCAGACCGAGCTCGGCATAGACCTCGCCCGCATGTGGTCCGAGCTCGAGCGCCTTCTTCATCGCCTCGACGAATCCCTCGCCGTCGTACTTGAGCGCGCTCGCGTGTCCGATCTCGTACCAGAGCCTGCCCTGCTCGACGGGATCCGGCTCGAGCTCGACCGCGCGCCGGAGAAGGGTCAGTCCCTCGTCGATCTCGTAGCGGCTCACCGCGCGCTCGGCCGCACGCTTCGCCCACGAGAGCGCCTTGCCTCGCAGGCCGTCCACCTCAGCCTCGCGTCCTGCCCAGGCGAGGTCGAGATCATCCGGTCTCACCGCCGCCGCGAAATGGTGCGCAAGAAGGGCGGCCTGCTCGTCGTTCGCGTCTCCTCTCCGCTCGAGCCACCCCGCGAAGGCTGCGTGGAGTTGCGCGCGTCGCGCCCTCGGCAGACTCGCGTACGCGACCTCGCGGGTGAGCGCATGCTTGATCGCGTACTCCCGCTCACCGCTCAGAGCCGAGCCGGCGCGACGGCGGACGAAGTCGCGCTCGACGAGCAGATCGAAGTCGGGCGCTCCACCGACGAGTTCGTAGATCGGCCCTGTCCAGAAGACGCGGCCGATCACCGACGCAGCCTGGAGGGCGGCCTTCTCGGCCGACGGCAGCAGGTCGATGCGCGCGGCGAGGACGGCCTGCACGGTGTCGGGAACAGCGAATCCCCGGGGAAGCTCCTCGAAAGTCCAGCCGCCGTCCCGGCGTTTGAGGACGCCTCGGTCGATGAGCGTCGCAAGTAGCTCCTCGACGAAGAACGGGTTGCCCTCGGCGCGATCCACGATCTCGCTGCGCAGCTGCGCCGGCAGCTCGGCGCCGACGAGCCCGTCGAGCATCTCGCCCGCCGTCGCTCCGGGCAGCGCCTCGAGCCGCAGCGCCCAGCGGGTCCAGGCCGCGCGCCTCTCGAGGAGCTCTGGTCGGGCCGTCGCCAGAACGAGCAGCGGTCCGTCCACCTGTCCGACGAGCGAATCGAGCAGGTCGAGCAGGTCGTCCTCGGCCCAGTGGACGTCCTCGATCAGGACGACGGTGGGGCGCTCTGCGACGACCTCCTGGAGGAACTCCGCCCAGGAGTCGTGAAGGCGCTCGCGAGCAGCGAGCGGGTGGAGGCCCTCGGCGACGTCGAGACCGAGAGTGAGTCCGAGATAGCGGAAGCGGCGGCCGAGCCGCGCGACGGCCACCTCCGCGCCGTCGTCATCGCGGAGGTCGAAGTGCTCGTGCAGCACTTCGGCGAGCGGCCAGTAGGCGATGCCGTGACCGTAGGACAAGCAGCGGCCGGTCCGCTGCAAAGGCTGCGGTTCCTGGTCTGCGAGCCAGGCCCACAGCTCGCGGACGAGGCGCGTCTTCCCGACGCCGGCATCGCCGGAGATCACGACGAGCTGCGGCCGCGCGTCCGCCACCACGCGCTCGTAGGCCTCGCGTAAGCGCTCCAGCTCGGCATCGCGGCCGACGAAGACCGTGTGGAGGCCACCCACGCCGCGTGGCCGCATGAGGGAGAGGGCGCGGACGAGTCGTTGCGCGACGATTCCCTCTGGCTTCCCCTTCGCCTCGACCGTCACAGGCTCGGCGAGCTCGAACGCGCCGCGCACCGCCGAGGCCGTCCGCTCGCCCACCAGGATCTCGCCCGGCCCGGCCGCTTGCTCGAGCCGTGCGCCGACGTTCACTGCGTCCCCGGTGACGAAGGACGAGCCCTCGCGCGGACGGCCCACCACGACCTCTCCGGTGTTCACCCCGATCCGCAGTGCCAGTTCGTCGCCGAAGAGCTCCCGCAACCGCCGCTGCATGCCGAGCGCCGCGTGGAGCGCCCGCTCGGCGTGATCCTCCAGCGCCGCCGGAGCGCCGAAGGCGGCCACGACCGCGTCGCCGACGAACTTCTCGACCGTGCCCCCGGCCAGCTCGATCTCCTCCGCCATGGCGTCGTAGAAGCGGTCGAGCAGGGCTCTCGTCCGCTCGGGGTCCTGCTCGGCGCCGAGGGCGGTCGAGCCCACGAGGTCCGCGAACAGGACGGTGGCGACCTTCCTCTCATCCGCGGGCGCCGGCACGCGCTCCACCGGCGCGGCGCACGTGGGGCAGAAGCGGGCTGTAGCGGGAAGCTCCGCTCCGCACTGCGCACACACGACCATGCCGCCATTGTTTCGCGGGGCAGAACAGGCTTCAACGGAGCACGACCTCGCCGGTCCCGAGCCAGAGGCGTTCCTGGTCGAGCGATGCCGGGGGCGGGACTCGAACCCGCACGGCCCGAGGGCCACCCGATTTTAAGTCGGGCGCGTCTGACCAGTTCCGCCACCCCGGCTGGGTCAGGGTAACGCCCGCCGCGACGACCGATACCCTGCCGCCCGATGCCGCACGACACCGGGCTCACGCACGACATCGCCGTCGCGCTCTCCGCTCTCGGCGTCGTGGGCCAGGTGCTCATCGCGCTCGGGCTCGTCGTCGGAGCGCTCGCCCTCGTCGGCGTCCGGGCGCCGCTCCGCGCGATCCGCAACCTGTTCTGGGGCTACGAGCTGTGGGGAGCCTTCGTCGTCGCGTCGATCGCGACGGGGGGCAGCCTCTTCTACTCGCAGGTCGCGGGCGCCATCCCCTGCGAGTTCTGCTGGTTCCAGCGGGTTCTCATGTACCCGCTCTCGATCCTCACGCTCCTCCTCGCCGCGCGGGGCGACAACCGCGGAGCGCGCTATCTGATCCCGCTCCCGCTCGTGGGCGCCGGCACCTCGATCTATCACATGCTGATCGAGCGCCACGTGATCGAGGAGCCGCACGCGTGCACGGTGACCGGACCGGGCTGCGCCGCCAACTGGCTCACCAAGGAAGGCTTCGGCTATCTCACGATCCCCACCCTCGCGCTCACCGGCTTCCTGCTCCTCATCGGATTCTTGGTCCTCGCGTCGGCCGGTGAGGACGAGACGGAAGAGGAAGCGGCTACCCTTCCGGCCCATGCCTAGCGGGAAGAGGGCCAGAGAACAGAGGCGCGCCGCAGCAGCTGCGCCGCCGCCCGTCCGCTCGAAAGGCGCCGGCGGGGCACGCACCCGGCAGGCGTCGCCCGTCGCGCTCGCAATCGGGGGCGGCATCGTCCTCGCCATCGTGATCGCGATCGTCCTCGGGGTGGCGCTCACCAGAGGCGGCGGGGGCGGCGGCGGTTCCGGGATCGTCTCCCCGAACGACATGCAAGGACTGGGGACGACCGGCAGCGCAACGTCGCCGAGCGCGCTCCAGGGCGCGGCCGAGGCGAACGACCTCTTCAAGGGCATCCCGCAAACGGGCCTCACCCTCGGCAATCCGAACGCCAAGGTGCAGATGCAGATGTTCATCGACGTCCAGTGCCCGTTCTGCCAGGACTACGAGACGAACAGCCTGCCGACGATTGTGCAGAAGTACATCCGCACGGGAAAGGTGCAGCTGCACCTCTGGCCGTGGGCGTTCATCGGCGGCCAGGGATCGCAGTCGTTCAGCGGCCGCCTCGGCCTGATCGCCGCGTCGTTCCAGAACAAGGGGTTCGAGTACGCGAAGGTTCTCTACGACAACCAACGCACGGAGAACACCGGCTGGCTGGACGGCCGGATGATGGCGAGCATCGCAGCGAGCGTGACCGGCCTGAACCTGGAGCAGTGGCGCGCGGACACCAACAGCTCCGCCCCGCAGACCATCGCGACCAAGGTCGACAAGCTCGCCATCAAGAAGAACGTCGTGGGAACGCCGACTGTGCTCGTCGGCCCGGAAGGCGGGAAGGTCCAGAGCGTCTCGGCTCCGGACAAGGAGCCGACCCTGCAGCAGACCGAGCAGGCGCTCGACGCGGCGCTCGCGAGCTCGTAGCGCGCACCTCTCCGGCGAAAGTGCGCAAAGAGCGCACTTTTCCTGCTTGACCTCTCGGGCGGCGCGCACCTAGGCTCTCCGAGCCGGTTCCGATGGACTCACGGGTTCGTCGGGGCCGGCGTTTTCCGTGGTCCCGGGGCGCCGTCCGACGCGATCTCTAGGGTTCTGCGCCCCCAATGATCGTCGGGCTCGTCATCGGTCTTCTCCTAGGCGCCGCGGCCGCCTGGCTCGTGCTGCGCGCCCAGTACGCAAGCCGTGTGAGCGCGCTCGAGGAGGCGCGCGCTTCGCTCGGCTCCACGCTCAAGGCGCTCGCCGCGGATGCGCTGGCGACGAACAACCGGTCGTTCCTGGAGCTCGCGAAGACGCAGCTCGAGCAGCTCCAGCAGAAGACGACGCAGGAGATGGAGCAGCGCAAGCAGGCGGTCGAGCACCTCGTGACGCCGATCGCCGAATCGCTCCAGAAGGTCGACGGCAAGCTCCAGCAGCTCGAGCTCGCGCGCACCCGCGCCTACTCGGAGCTGAGCGTGCAGGTCCGTCAGCTCGCCGAGACACAGAGCGAGCTGCGCAGCGAGACGGGAAACCTCGTGAGCGCCCTGCGCGACCGCCCCAACGTCCGCGGTCGCTGGGGAGAGATCCAGCTGAGGCGAGTGGTCGAGATGGCCGGGATGCTCGAGCACTGCGACTTCGAGACGCAGGCGCACGTGGCGACCGAAGACAGCCGCCTCCGCCCGGACCTCGTCGTCAAGCTCCCCGGCGCGAAGACCGTCGTCGTCGACGCGAAGTTCGCCGGCCAGGCGTACCTCGAGTCGCTGTCCGCGCGAGACGACGACGAGCGCGTGGGGAAGCTTCGCGCTCACGCCCGCCAGGTGCGCGATCACATCTCGAAGCTGTCCGGCAAGAGCTACTGGGCTCAATTCGACGCTGCGCCCGAGTTCGTCGTGCTCTTCATCCCGGGCGAGACATTCCTCAGCGCGGCGCTCGAGCAGGATCCGTCGCTGATCGAGGAAGGGGTCAACCAGCAGGTGATCCTCGCCACGCCGACGACGCTCATCGCCCTCCTGCGCGCCGTCGCGTACGGCTGGCGTCAGGAGACGATCGCCGAGTCGGCTAAGGCGATCAGCGACCTGGGACGGGAGCTCTACGGCCGGCTGGCGACCTTGACCGAGCATTTCGCCAAGGTGGGCCGCGGGCTCGACACTGCAGTCCGCTCCTACAACGAGGCCGTCGGATCGTTGGAGACGCGCGTCCTCCCGAGCGCGCGGAAGTTCCGCGACCACGGCGTCTCTCCCGCCGCGGAGCTGGCCGAGCTGGACGGCGTGGAGCGCACGACGCGGCCCGTGACCGCTCCGGAGCTCGCCTCGGGCGACGCGACGGCCGACGCCGCCTAGAACCGCAACAGCGCAGCGACGCCGCCGACGGGCTCGAGGTCGCGATGCTCTTCGCCGATCACCTCGACCGTCCCACCGTGCGTCAGCGTCTGGTGGACGGCGAGGTCGAGGCCGGTGTCGGCCTCCTGGAGCGTCGTGCCGTCGAGCGGACAGCTCCCGTTCGTCGCCTGCGCACGCCCGCAGGCCGGACAGACGTAGGCCGACCGGTCGGCGCCGTCCTGCACGAGCAGGAGTTCGACGCGACCGTCGGAGGCGGCCTGCAGCGTCTCCTCCCAGCCGGCCGCGGCGCGGCCGTTCCGCGCGGCCTCCTCCCGCCAGCGCGCCAGGAGCTGCTCCTCCCTGCCGGCACGCCACTCGTCGAGCAGCGGCCGGGCGGCCTCGAGCAGCCGCGGCGCATCGACGTGCGCCTCGGCCGCGACCCAGCCCACGAGCGCCGCGCGGGTCTCGGCCGAGAGCAGGCCTTCGAAGCCCGAGCGGGTCTCCTCCGGGCCGGCGAGCACGACGCGCACTCCGCGCAGCCGGCGGACGCAGCGGTCGAGCGCATCGGCAACTTCGCGCAGATGCCGGTCGACGATCGTCTCGATGTGCCGCTCGTAGCGCGCCTGCGACCAGCCGCCCTGGTCGTGGCGGCCGGGCACCTCGGCCGTCTCGTCGGCGAGCGGGACGAGCTGGCCGGCTCGGAGCCGGTACACGTCCCCGCGCTCCCGTCCGACGTAGGCGACGAGCGCGCCGTCGCCGCTGCCTACGATGCTCACGAGCGGTGCGAGATACAGCTGCTTCGCGATCCGCGCCTCGTCCGCGACCGGCCACGGCAGCAGGAGCGGGAAGAACAGGCCGTCGAGCTCACTTGCGAACACCGCCACACCGCGGACTCCGTCCCGGTTGAACTCGCCGCCGAACCAGGCCTCGATCCGCTCGAGGTCGCGCGCAAGAGCCCTCCGCTCGTCGTGCGAGAGCGTCGCGCGCTGCTCGTCGAGCTGGCGCTCGGCGCGCGCGAGCAGCGATCGCGTGTGGGAGGCGAGGTCTCCCGCGGTCGGCACGGTGCTGGGGTCGAGACCGACGAAGAGGCTCACCGCGCACCCCTGCCTGGCCCGAAAGGCCGCGAGCTCGCGCAGCTGCTCCCACGTGATCGTTCCGGCCACGTCGGCCCTCTCCCCGCGCCACGGATTCTTATGCCTCGTTCGGCGGCGCGTCCGGGAACGTCAATCCGGCCCGGATCGTTTAATACAACGGAGCTAGATTTGCGAGAAGAGGAACCGATGAGCGACGTACGTGACGTGATCGTGATCGGCGGCGGACCCGCGGGATACACCGCGGCCCTGTACGCCGCGCGCGCCAACCTGCGGCCGCTCGTGATCGAGGGCTTCAGCTGGGGCGGCCAGCTCATGATCACGAGCGACGTGGAGAACTACCCGGGCTACCCCGACGGGATCATGGGGCCCGAGATGATGGCCGAGTTCCGGCGCCAGGCGGAACGCTTCGGCACGGAGTTCGTCACTGACGACGTGACGCGGGTCGACTTCTCGGAGCGGCCCTTCCGCGTCCGGGTCGAGGGCGAGGAGTACCGCGCACGGTCGGTGATCGTGGCCACCGGCGCGAGCGCCCGCTGGCTCGGGCTCGAGTCCGAGGAGCGGCTGAAGGGCCGCGGCGTCTCGGCCTGCGCGACCTGCGACGGCGCGTTCTTCCGCGACAAGCACATCTTCGTGGTCGGCGGCGGCGACTCCGCGTTCGAGGAGGCCCTGTTCCTCACGCGGTTCGGTTTCAAGGTCACGCTCGTCCACCGGCGGAACGAGTTCCGCGCGTCGCAGATCATGGTCGACCGGGCGCGCGACAACGAGAAGATCGAGTTCAAGACCCCGTTCGCCGTCGAGGAGGTGCTCGGCGACGACGCGATCAGCGGGCTGCGGCTGGTCAACACCGAGACCGGCGAGACCGAGGAGATCGAGGCGGGCGCGCTGTTCGTCGCCATCGGTCACGACCCGAACACGAAGCTCTTCGTGGACCAGCTCGACCACGACGCAAACGGCTATCTCGTGACGAGGCCGGGCACGACCGAGACGAACATCCCCGGCGTGTTCGCAGCCGGCGACGTCCAGGACCACGTCTACCGCCAGGCCGTCACCGCCGCGGGCAGCGGCTGTATGGCGGCGCTCGACGCGGAGAGGTTCCTCGCGGCCGAGGAGGGGCATACCGGGACCGCCCTCACCGCGCAGCGGCCGGAGGCCGAGCCGACGAAGGTGTAGGGCGCGCCGCGGCGAATCCGCGCCGCGATGGCCGCGACCTGGATCGACCTGCTCGACCCGACCCTCGACGAGGTGCGCGAGAAGGCGCCGCGCGAGCTCGAGGAGACGGCGATCGCGCAGCTCCTCGCTCCGCCGCAGCACGAGGACGAGCCGCGGCCGACGCTGGTCGGACACGGCGACTACGTCTTCGGCGTCTTCCTTGTCGCCGTCGCCAGGCGCGAGGAAGACCTCGTCTATTACCAGGAGATCGACGTCGTGCTCACGCACGACACGTTGCTCACGGTGCGCAAGACCCCGCCCTCGGGGCACGCCGCCTGCGACGTCGCGATCGTGGAGAAGAGCGTCAAGCCGGACGACTCGGCCGGGATGATGGCCTACCGGCTGATCGACGAGATCGCCGAGCGCTACCTCACGCTCGTCGACGACCTCGACGAGGAGATCGACGAGCTGGAGGACCAGGTCGAGGCGCAAGCCGCGACCCAGACGCGGGCGCGCATCGGCTCGATCCGCCACGACCTCCTCCACATCCGCCGAACGCTGACGCCGATGCGGGACGCGGTCCGGCGCGTGATCGACAACACGGTCGAGGTCGAGCAGGGCCCCGAGGTCTTCCCGCACGAGGTCGAGATCGCCTTCAACGCGGAGTACGACAAGTTCCTGCGCGCCTCCGACGGACTCGATCTCGCGCGCGACCTGCTGGCGGGCGTC
Organism: Gaiellaceae bacterium; assembly: GCA_036526375.1. Lineage (GTDB taxonomy): Bacteria > Actinomycetota > Thermoleophilia > Gaiellales > Gaiellaceae > Palsa-739. The sequence goes on from DATCYP010000014.1 coordinate 62,241, forward strand.
CGCGACTACAGCCAGGCGAAGATCGCGAACGACCAGAACGAGGTGATGAAGCGCCTGACCGTGATCGCGTCGCTGCTCCTCCTGCCGACCTTCATCGTCGGCCTCTACGGCCAGAACTTCGTCGACATCCCGGAGCTTCGCTGGCGCCTCGGCTACGCCTACGTCTGGGGATTGATCGTCGTCACGACGGCGTTGCAGCTGTGGTGGTTCCGCCGCAAACGCTGGTTCTGACCGGGCTACCCTGAGGCCGTGCCGAACTTCATCTGCCCGAACTGCAAGGAGCGCTCGGTCGACATCGACCGCAAGGAAGGCATGTTCGACGAGGCCGTCGCGTGTCATCACTGCGGGTTCGGCTTCCTCTTCGAGCTGATGGACGACTACTACCCGGCGCCGACGACCGGCCTCGTGACCTGTGACCAGGAGGGCCGCATCCTGGCGATCGGGCGCGGCGTCTTCGAGCTGAGCGGCTGGAGCGAGGCGGACGTCCTCGGCGCGGACGTCGTCGCCGCGTTCGGCCTCGCGGGCTTCGAGGAGGAAAAGAACCCGGTCCGGCTCTCGCTCGAGTGGGGCGTGCGCCGCCTGAACGAGCAGCTCCAGCTGCGGACGCGCGGCGGCCAGGTCAAGCGCGTGGTCGGGGACTTCTTCCCGGCGCTCGACGACGACGGCGGCCTGCTCGTCGCGCTGACCCCCGCGCTCGGCTAGGTTGTGCGCGGCGCCGGCCGGCGCCGGGCGATGGAGCTCGCCACCAACCGCCGCAGAGGCTGATGGCTCCTACGATCGGAGAGGAGCTCGATGCGGACGATCGTGGCTATCGGCATTGCGGGATCGCTGGGCGCGCTCGCGCGGTACGGACTCGACGGACTCGTGTCGCGACGGCTTCCGTCGCCGTTCCCCTGGGGGACCTTCGTCGTCAACATGAGCGGCGCGTTCGTGCTCGGCTTCCTGATGACGCTCATGACGGAACAGCTCACGACCGCGCCGTGGCTGCGCTCGGCGCTGACCATCGGTCTCCTCGGCGCGTACACGACCTTCTCGACGCTCTCGTACGAGACGTACCGCCTGCTCGAGGACGGCGCGCTGGGGCTCGCCGCCGCCAACGTCCTGGGAAGCGCGGCTGCGGGTCTCGTCGCCGTCTACCTCGGGGTCGTCGCCGGGAGGGCGCTGTGAAGCTCGAGGGCGAGGGCAAGCTGCTGCGGCTCTTCATCGGGGAGTCCGATACGTGGCACGGCAAGCCGCTGTACCAGGCGATCGTCGAGCGCGTACGGCAGGAGGGCCTGGCCGGCGCGACGGTGCTCCGCGGCATCGAGGGCTTCGGCGCCGACTCGCGCCTCCACACCTCCCGCATCCTTCGCCTCTCCGAGGACCTGCCCGTCGTGATCGAGATCGTCGACACACCCGAGCGGATCGATCGCGTCGTGCCGATCCTCGACGAGATGGTCGGCGAGGGAATGCTCACGCTCGAGCGGGTGCAGATCGTCTCCTACCGTTCGAGCGACACATAGCCGTCAGCGGCCACAATGGGAACGTGGACTCCCTCCGCGGACACCTGCTCGTCGCATCGCCGGCGCTGCTCGACCCGAACTTCCGCCGCGCGGTCGTCCTCGTGACGGAGCACACGGAGGACGGCGCGGCGGGCCTTGTCCTCAACCATCCCTCACCGATCGAGGTGGCGGGTGCGGTGCCGCAGCTCGAGCCCGTCGTCGACGATGGCGAGCAGGTCTGGGTCGGCGGGCCCGTGCAGCCCGAAGCGGTGCTCGTGCTCGGCGAGTTCGTCGACCCGGACGACGCGGCGGTGCCGCTCTTCGGCGCGCTCGGCTTCCCGTCGCTGACGGAGCCGGAGGAGATCGTCACGGCCACGACCCGGCGACGGGTCTTCGCAGGTTGCGCGGGTTGGTCCGCCGGCCAGCTCGAGGCGGAGCTCGCCGACGAGGACTGGATCCTCGAGCCCGCGCTCGCGGACGACGCCTTCACCGAGGATCCGGAGGAGCTGTGGCGCGACGTGCTCCGCCGCAAGGGCGGGATCTACGAGCTCGTCGCCCGCATGCCCGAGGATCCGCGCGTCAACTGACACCCGGCGCGTGTCACGGGATCAATCGTCGCCGAGCCGCGCCAACGCGAACACGTAGGTGAGACGCGGCAGCGGGAACCGCTCCCCGTACCCGGACGCCAGCTTGTGCACCGAGCGCAGCGTCGCCTCGCGCTCCTCCCGCTCCGCGGTGAGGAAGGCGCTCGTCGTCGCGAGCTGCGCCGCGAGCTCCTCCGGGCTCGACTCCGGTGCGCTCTCCACCACGATGCGCCCGAGCTCGCGGAACCACGGGGCGCCGGGCAGCTCGTCGTCCCGGTACGGCTGGTGGCCCGCGTAGCCGATCAGCACGCCGAGCTCGGCCTGCAGCGGGTCGCGCTCGTCCCACCAGTTCCAGAGCAGGGCCAGGCCGCCGCCCGGCTTGATGACGCGGTGCAGCTCGGGCAGCGCGCGCTCGGGATCGAACCAGTGGAACGCCTGGCCCGCGAAGCCGGCGTCGACGCTCGAGTCCGGCAGCGGGATCGCCTCGGCGGCCCCCTCGTGGGCTTCGGCCTCGGGCACCGCCTCACGAAGCTGCGCGAGCATCGGCGCCCCAGGCTCGACCGCGACGGTGTCGAAGCCGAGCGCGACGAGGCCGCGCGTCAGCTTTCCGGTTCCGGCGCCGACGTCGAGGACGCGGGCGCCGGCCTCGACCCCGAGCCGGTCCGCCGCCCAGCGGAGCGCCGCCTCGGGGTACTCCGGCCGGTGGCGCTCGTAGTCCGCGGCCACGGTCTCGAAGCTGCGGGACCGAGCGGTGCGGTCAGACACGGCTGGACGGGCAGAGGTCGTGCACGACGCAATCCTCGCAGCGCGGGCGCCGCGCGTCGCAGACCCTGCGGCCGTGCCAGATCAGGAGGTGCGGGAAGCGGCCCCAGTCCGGGCGCGGCACGAGCCGGACGAGATCGCGCTCGATCTTCGCGGGATCCTCCTGCCGCGTGAAGCCCAGACGCTGCGAGAGGCGGCGGACGTGCGTGTCGACGACGATGCCCTGCGGCTCGCCGAGCTCGGCGGCGACGACGTTCGCCGTCTTCCGCGCGACACCGGGCAGCAGGGTGAGCTCCTCGAGCCGCCGCGGCACCTCGCCGTCGAACTCCTCGAGCAGCCTCTGCATCGTCCCGCGCAGCGCCTTCGCCTTCTGCCGGAAGAAACCGGTCGCGAAGACGTCGCGCTCGAGCTCCTCCTGCGGCACCGCGAGGTAGTCCTCGGGCCGGCGGTACTTCTCGAACAGCTTCTCCGTGACGCGGTTGACGTTCACGTCGGTCGTCTGCGCCGAGAGCATGACCGAGACGAGCAGCTCGAGCGGGCTCCGGAAGCGAAGCGCGATCGCGGCGTCGGCGTGCTCGGCCGCGAGCCGCTCGATGATCGGCCCTATCCGCTGCTTCTTCGGCCCGACGCGCCTGCGGGCCTCGTGCAGATAGCTACGAGGCAACGGCCTCCGGCAGCCGCGGGCGCAGGCGTGGCCCTGCGCAGACGAGGTCGAGCGCGGGGCAGCCGGCGCACGCGAAATCGCTCGGCGTCGGCGGGAACTCGCCCGCCTGGATGCGCGCGATCGCGGCGGACAGGTCGGACTCGAGCTCCGCGACGTCTGCGCGCGAGAACACGGCCTCGACCGGCGCGTCCGGCCGCTCGAGGAAGTGGTAGACGACCTCGACCTCGTCGGCCCCGGCGCGGAAGCAGGCGAGGGCGTAGACCAGCCGCTGCAGGCGGTAGTCCTGCTCGACGACCTCCTCGGGCGACGCCTCGCCGAGCGCGTTCGTCTTGTAGTCCACGACGAGGGCACGGCCGTCGCGCAGATGAAAGGCGTCGAGAAAGCCGTGGACGAGGACGCCGTCGTGCTCGAAGGTGAAGTGGCGCTCCTTCTCGACGCCCACGAGGCCGGCGACGCGGCGGGCGAGGTCGGAGTCGCAGTACGCCGCCACGAAGCCGCGGATCAGCTCGTCCTCGACCTCCGGCGTGACGGGGGCGGCGAGGTCGATCTCCTCGAGGATGGCGTGGACCGCGCTGCCGATCTCGGTTCCGGACCTCTCGCCCGTCCCATCGCCCTCGACCGGACGTTCGCTCATGCCGAGCCCGTAGCGCGCGAAGTACTTGTATGCGCACTGCTCGAAGAGCGAGAGCGCCGTGAACGAGAGCTTCCGCACGCGGTAGAGCGGCGGCTCGGGCAGCGCCACGAGCGGCTGCAGCTCCGGGGCCGCGGGCGGCGATGCGACATCCTCGAGCGCCGCGAAGAGCGCGAGCTGCCCTTCGCCCTCTTCGTGCTCGTCAGGTTCTGCCTCCACCGGCTCCGGGCGGTGGCGGTCGAGACGGACGAGCAGCCGCGCATCGCCGCGGACGAGCTCGAGCGGCGCGTCCCCCGCATTCGCGAGCTCCTCGTCGGCGTCGAGCCGGTCGAGCACCCACGCGATCGGCGTCGGGGCCTCGCGTTCGGAGCCGAGGTCGACCGAGCCGGAGACGATCAGCCGCTCCTTCGCGCGCGTCATCGCGACGTAGTAGAGGCGCAGGCGCTCGGCGCGCTCCGCCTCCTGTCGCGCCTCCTTCACCGCCTCGTAGTCGAAGGCGCCGCGCCGCTTCGCAGTGACGGGATCGGCCACGCGGAAGCCGAAGCGCCCGTCCGGCAGGGCGAGGATCTCGTCCGGCGACGGCGGCACGCGGTCGCGGCCGGCGTCGGCGACGATCACGACCTTGAACTCGAGCCCCTTGGCGGCGTGGATCGTGAGGAGGCGCACGGCGTCGGCGCCCTCCTCCTCCGCCACCGCCTCGAGCTCGCGCGTGCCGACGGCCTCCTGCTCGGCGACGAAGCGGACGAACCCCTCGACGTCCGGCCCCCGCAGCTCCTCGTACGAACGCGCGAGCCGGGCGAGCTTGCGCAGGTTCGCGTAGCGCCGGCGGCCGTCCCACTGCGCGAGCACGGCGAGGTCGTAGTCGTGCTCGGCGACGATCTGCTCGCAGAGGCGCTCGAGCGAGAGCCGCGGCATCGCCTGGACGAGACGGTCGTAGCGCTGGCGGAACGCACGCATCAGTCGCTCGTCTCGCTCGCCGAGGCCGGGCGGCAACGCGTGCTCGAGCCCGGAAAAGAGCGGCCGCCTCGACGCGACCCGCCGCAGAAGCGCGAGCGCGTCGTTCGAGACGCCGACGAACGGCGACGCGAGCACCGAGAGGAGCGCCACGTCGTCGTAGCGGTTCTGCAGCAGCCGGAGATACGCGAGCAGGTCGACGACCTGCTGCTGTCCGAAGTAGCCCTTGCCCGTCGCGCGATAGGTGGGCAGTCCGGCGCGCCGCAGCTCGTCCTCGTACCACTCCGCGTCGGTGCCGGCGGCGAAGAGCAGGACGATCTCGCCCGGGGTCGCCGCCCCGGTGCCCACGAGCTCGCGCACGCGCCGCGCCACCGCGCGGGCCTCCCCGCGCCGCCAGTGGACACCGCTGTCCCTGTAGCTCTCCTTGTCCGTGACGAGCAGCTCGACAGGATGACCGAACACCGGATCCGGGAACTCGGCCGCGGCCGCGAGCTCCTGGAACTCGCCGCCGAAGTCCGTGCCGAAAAGCTCGTTGACGGCGGCGAGCACCTCGGGACGAGACCGATAGTTCAGCGTGAGCGAGAGCGGCTGTCCGACCGCCTCGCGCCGCTCACGGAAGACCTGCACGTCCGCGTGACGGAAACCGTAGATCGACTGGAACTCGTCCCCGACGAAGAACACCTCGGTCTCAGGACGCCGCAGCAGGTCGACGATCTCCGTCTGCAGCCGGTTCGTGTCCTGGAACTCGTCCACGAGGATCGAGCGGAACCGCGACTGCTCGCGCTCGCGCAGCTCGGGCTGCGACCGGAGCAGGTCTCGCGCCTCGAGCTGGAGATCCTCGAAGTCGAGCGCGGACTCGCGCGCCTTCGCGTCGGCGTACCGCTCGGCGAAGAGCGTCAGCAGCTCCTGCAGGAGCGCGCGGTCGCGGGCTGCGGCCTCGTCGAGAGCAGCCTGCTCGACCGCGGACAGTGCTTCGCAGTATGCGGCGGCGCGGTCGCCGCGGGCCTTGAAGCCGGCCAGGTTCATGAGCCGGTCCGGACGGCGGTCGCGCTCCAGGAGCTCGAGCAGCTCGGCGGCCGTCCGCTGCTGGGCGCCGGTCGCGTCCCGATCGGAGGCGAGCGAGGTCGCCGCGGCACGCAACTCGTCCACCCGTTCGCCCAGCTCCGGCCGCGCGGCCACCGCGAGATCCAGCTCCCGCCCGGCGGCGCGCAGCGTCTCGTAGACGCTCGTCAGCATCCGCCGCAGCCGGGCACTCCCGTACGTCGCGAGCAGCTCGAGTCGCTGCGGGTCGTCCCCGGCGCAGAATTCCGCGAGCGCCTCCCCGAACGCCTCCGACCGGAGCACCGCGGCCTGTGCCTCGTCGAGCTCCCGGAACCGCGGGTCGAGCCCCGCGGCGAGCGGATACGCCTTGAGGAGGCGGGCGCAGAAGCCGTGGATCGTCGAGATCCAGGCGCCGTCGAGCTCACGCGCGAGGTCGTGCCGCCCGCGCCCGGCGAGCGCCGCGCGGATCCGCGTTCGCAGCTCGCCGGCGGCGCGGCGCGTGTACGTGATCACGAGGATCGAATCGACGTCGAGACCGCGATCGCAGACCGCGCAGACGACCCGCTCGACGAGCACCGCGGTCTTGCCGGTGCCGGCCCCGGCGGAGACGAAGACCTCGCCTCCCGCCTCGACCGCCGCGAGCTGCTGCTCGTTCAGAGGGTCGGCGCTCACGCTCGCTCGATCCGGCAGACGGGCCAGAGGTCGCACCAGCTCGGACATTCGCCGCCGAGCGGGTCGTGACGGACGTCGCCCGTGCGGATCCGCTCGGCGAGCGCGGTCGCGGTTCCGCGGGCCGACTCGACGACGCCCCAGAACGCCTCCTCGTCGAGGTAGTCGTTCGAGACGTAGCCCGGCAGCGTCTCCGCCTCGGAGCCGCGCACGAGGCCCCGTGGCTTGCGCGCTCCCGCGAGGGGCCGGTACAGGCCGCCGAGCGGCTCGAGCCCGACGAGATCGCGGAGGACGAGCATGTAGAGCGGGATCTGCAGCCGCAGCTCGCTCTCGATCTGCCGCGCCGAATGCGCACTCTTACCCGACTTGTAGTCCTGGACGGCTCCGCGCGCGCCGAACGGGTCGACGTCGATGCGGTCGATCTTCCCGGAGAGCGTGAGCCCCGAGCCGAGCTCGAGCCCACGCTGCAGCTCCGCCGCAGCGCGGTCGCTGCCGAAGGACACCTCGAAGCGCCGGGGCACGAGGGGCGACGAGGATTCGCACTCCTCCTCGACGAGCGCCACGAGATCTCGCCAGAGCGTCTGGTCGAGCTCGCGCTCCTGCATCTCGGTCAGATCCATCCGGACGCCGGCGATCGACTCGTCGAGGCAACGGCGCATGAGCGCGGTCGCCGCCTCGGCGTGCTGCGGCTCGAGCTTCTCGACGCCGAGCTCGGCGGGCACGCGGGAGAAGAAGCGGTAGAGCGCGTTGTGGGCGACGCTGCCCCGCTGCTTCGCATCGGGCTCGGCGTCGATCGTCTTCGGTGAGAGGAAGCGCTCGACGAACCAGGCGGAGGAGCAGTCGGCGAAGCGTTCGAGCTCGGTCACCGCGAACGAGGTTCGGGACCGGAGCTGCTCGAGCACGAGCGGGTGCGTGAGCCGCGTCTGCCGCCGGAAGGCGGTGCGGGCGCGCTCGAGCCTCCGCTCCCAGCCGTTGGCGCGCGCGAGTGCCTCCGCCGACGTCGCGTCGTGGGCGGCGAGCTCGGCCAGGGCCCGCAGCCGCTCGCGCTCGGTCGGCGCCTCGCCGAGCGGCCACGTCAGCGCCGAGAGCGGGCGCCTCCGTGTCCAGCGCCGCACGTCGTCGGCCTCGAAGAGCGACTGGACGTCGTGCCAGAACGGGCTCGCCTCGCGCGGGCTGCCGTCGTCGTCCGCCGCCTCGCGCACGAGATAGAGCCGCTGCGACGCGCGAGTGCACGCCGTGTAGAAGAGGTAGCGATCCTGCTCGACCGGATCCGGGCGCTCCAGCCGCGCACCTCGCTCGTCGAGCCCGCGCCGCGTCTCCTCGTCGAGGAACGGCGAGCCCGTGCCGCGGCGCGGCAGGCTTCCCTCCTCGAGACCGAGGACGAACACCGCATCGAACCGCCGCGTCCGCGCGCGCCGCAGGTCGACGACCGCCACCCGACCTGCGTCGTCCCCGGGCCGGCGTGGCAGCATCGCGCGCTCGACCGCGGCGAGGACGTCCTCCCGGCCGAGCTCGCCGCTGAGCTCACGCCAGCCCTCGAGCTCCGCGAGCAGCCGTCTCAGCGCCTCGTAGGCCCGGAGGTCGAGCCGACTCTCGGCGTCGGCGGGCGGCCGCTCGAGGCCGTACGCGTTCCGCAGCATCCGCTCGGCCAGCTCCTGCACCGCCTCGATCGGATCGCTCGCGCCGTGCAGCTCGGCGAGCGCGGGCAGCGGCGCGCCGCGCAGTCGCTCCGCCTCGTCGACGACGCGCTCCGGCGCCTGGACGGCGCGTCCCCGGAGTCTGCCCTCGAGAAAGTCGACCGACCGCCGCTCGAGCCCGGAGAACGGCGAGCGGAGGAAGCCGAAGAGGTCGGTGCGCGCTCCTCCTCCCCACGCGAACCGCAGCAGCGCGGCGAGGGCGTGGGCGAGCGGCGTCTGCGTGAGCCGGAGCTCGCCGTCGACCGCGTACGGAATGCCGAAGGAGCCGAGCACCGTCTCCAGCGCGCCCCGGATCCGCTCGTATCCGGGCACGACGAGCCCGATCCGCTCGGGCGGCAGGCCGCCACGCGCGAGTGCGAGCACCTCCTCGCCGACGAGCTCGAGGGTGCCGCGGCTCCCGGCGCCTTCGAAGAAGCGGATCACCCCCGCACTTCCGGGCCGGGCGTCGGCGGCTGCGCCGACGACACTTCCAGCCCCGTCCAGCGAAGGCGCCTCGACGGCCTCGTCCGAGAACAGCGCCCGCTCGAGGTGCGCGAGCGCCGGAGGCGCGATCGCGGAGTAGCGCGGCGGCAGCTCCTCGACCGCGCCGGAAGCGAGACCCGCGAGATCCGCGGCCGTCCGCCGGAGCGCGGCGAAGGCGGGCCGTCCCGGCTCGTAGGGGAGCGAGACCGTCACCTCGGCGCGGGCGGCCAGCGCCTCGAGCAGTGCCCACTCGGCGCCGGTGAGGTCCTCGAACCCGTAGGCGAAGACCGGCTCTCCGTGCCAGGCGTCGAGGTCGGTGCGGAGGCGCTCGACGGCGTGACTGCGCAGCAGGCCGCGGTCCCAGCGCTCGAGCCGGTCGAGCTCGTCGCGGTAGCCGGCGTAGAGCGCGCCGAGCTCTCCCTCCACCGCGTCCGGCGCGAGGAGGCCCTCGTCGAGCTCGTCGAGCGCCCGCTCGAGCGAGTCGACGAAGCCGGCGCGCTCCGCGGATCGGGCGAAGCCGTCGAGGACCGCGCCGCTCACCACGCGGCGCACGAGGAGTGTCTGCTCGGTGCGTCCCAGCTGCCGGCGACCGCCCGTCACGTCGCGCGCAAGCCCCCGGAAGAGATCGTCGAAGGTGCCGATCGAGCCGCCGAGGAGAGCGGGACGCCGGGCGAGCAGCTCGAGCTCGACGCGGTCGACGTCCGCCCGGTTCGGCACGATGAGCACCGGCTCGGGCCCGTCGCGGGAATCGAGCGCATCGAGATAGCGGCCGAGCAGGAGCCCGACCTTGCCCGCGTTGGCGGGCCCCGCGATGAGGCGGAGCGGCACCCACCTACGCTAGCGCTTCGATCGGCTCACGAAGCCTGCGGCTTCGCGGCCCCGGACTACGCGACCGTGGCCGACTTCGGCTTGCGGCCGCGGCGGGCGGCGGCGCGGCCCGGCATCTTGCCGGCGCAGGTGTCGCAGAGGTCGGCCTGCTTCGCGCCGCGGCGCGCGTCGGTGTAGGTGACCCGCATCACCGCACCCTTGGCCTCGTCGACTTCGCTGCCGCAGTTGTCACAAACCAGCACCGTTTTCCGAGCCACCGTTGTCCTCCTTCGCAGAGCCGATTACGGGGAAACCTACAGAAACTCGCCCCCCATCTATGCAGCTTGCCGTGCGCGTCTGATTCGCCACGAGCGCAGCAGACTGAGCAGGGCCTGTTCTTCCGCCGAGAGCGCTGCATCCCGCGCCTTCACGACGCGCAAATGCCGCGGGCGAAAATCGTCGATCGTTCTTCCCTCCAGATACTGCTCGACGACCGCCGGCGAGACGTAGGAATCGCGCGTCACTGCAGGCGTATTTCCGAGCTGTTCCGCGACGCGCCGCATGACCGCGGTGACCGACCGCTTCTGCTCGCGTTCGGAGTCGGGAAAGCCGTGCCGTTGCGCGCGCTCGGCGAAACAGATCGCGGCGAGAAGCGTGCCGCCCCACGTGCGGAAGTCCTTCGCGCTGAACTCGTCCCCGAGGTAGATCTTCACGTACTCGTTCAACCGCCTGTTCGTGAGGTTGTAGACGCGACCCTCCCACTCGTACTTGAACACGCGCGGACCCTTGAGCTCGAGCAGGCGGCCCATGGCTGCGGCCAGGTCGGGATCCACCACCTCCGTGCGGACGCGGATGCCGTGCTTGGCGGGAAAGGAGAGGCAGACACGGCGGCCTCGCACCGTGACGTGCCGTCGCAGGAGCGTGGTGACCCCGTACGTCCCGTCGCGGACGTACCGCTCCGAGCCGACCCGGAACCAGCCGAGCTCGATCAGGCGCAGGGCGATCGCGGAGACGCGCTCGCGATCGAGCTCCTCCTGGTCGAAGTGGAGCGCCATCGCCTCGCGTAGCGGCGGCAGGGCGTCGCCGAAGCGGATCAGCTTGTCGTACTTCGCCTGCTCCTGCTGGGCCCGGAATTCCGCGCTGTAGAGGTACTGCTTGCGACCGGCGGCGTCGAAGCCCGTGGCCTGGAGCTTCGCGGTCGACCGGGGCGAGATCGAGACGTCCTTCCAGGCAGGCGGGATCGCGAGCGCCTCGATCCGGGCGAGCTTCCGCTCGTCGGATATCCGCTTGCCGCTGCTGTCGTAGTAGCGAAACGCACCCTTCCGACCCTGCCGGCTCCACCCCATGTCGTCGGGTTGTCGTCCGCGGGCCCCAGCGGCAAACGCCGTTACCATCGCCCGATGCGCGACGAGCGGACGATCGTCGTCCTCGAGGGGGACGAGACGGGGCAGGAGCTGCTCGAGGAGAGCCTGCGCGTGCTCGAGGCCGAGGTGATCGGGGTCGAGCTCGACTTCCCGCGCTTCGATCTCTCGCTCGACCGGCGACGCGAGACCGGCAACGGCGTCGTGCACGAGGCGGCGGCGGCGATCCGCGAGCACGGGCTCGGGTTGAAGGCGGCGACGGTCACTCCGGAGGGCCGCGCGGACGTCGGCTCCCCGAACCGGATCCTCCGCGAGGAGATCGGCGGAAAGGTGATCGTCCGCACCGGCCGCCGCATCCCGGGCGTCGCGCCGCTCGGCGGGGTGCACGCTCCGATCTCGATCGTGCGGATGGCGGTCGGTGACGCCTACGGCGCGAAGGAGTGGCGCGAGGGCGAGGGCGACGACGAGGTCGCGTTCCGCACCGAGCGCATCGAGCGCCGCATCTGCCACTCCGTCGCCGAGTTCGCGTTCCGCCAGGCCGAACGGACCGGCGCGAAGGTCTTCGGCGGGCCGAAGTACACCGTCAGCCCCACCTACGAGGGCATGCTGAAGGAGGAGATGGACGCCGCCGCCGCGCGTCACCCGGACGTGCCATACGAGCCGCAGCTGATCGACGCGACGTTCGCTCTCCTGCTCTCCTCCGCCGGCGACCCACTGGTGATCCCCGCGCTCAACCGCGACGGCGACATCCTGTCCGATCTCGTCCTGCCCCTGTTCGGCTCGATCGCCGGCTCGGAGTCGCTGCTCGTCGCCTTCGAGTCCGACTTCGAGCCCGCGGCGATCATGGCCGAGGCCGCCCACGGAACGGCGCCGTCGCTCCGAGGAAAGAACGTCGCCAACCCGATGGCGATGATTCTCGCCGGCGCCGCGCTCCTCTCCCACGGCGGGGACGAGGAGTCGCAGCAGGCGGGCCGGGCGATCCGCGAGGCGTGCCTCGAGGCGGTGGCGCAGGGCGCGCGCACCGC
>DATCYP010000015.1:0-2397 GCA_036526375.1 Gaiellaceae bacterium
CACGAGGGAGCGCTGATCGTCGTCGGCGACCCGAACGCGCTCTCGTTCCTCTACTCGGGCGGCATCAAGCTCGACGCGCCGTTCCGGCCGCAGCTCCTCTACGAGCTCGCGAAGATGGACGGCGCGATCATCGTCGACGAGGCGGTCAAACGGCTCGCTTGGGCCAACGTCCAGCTCATGCCCGACCCCACGATCCCGTCGAACGAGACCGGTACGCGACATCGCACGGCCGAGCGCGTGGCGAAGCAGACAGGCTCTCTCGTCGTTTCGGTCTCGCAGCAGCGCGAGACGGTCACGATCTTCGTCGGTCCGGCTCGGTACCAGCTCGACCCGGTCGCGGATGTCCTCGCGAAGACGAACCAGGCACTCGGCACGCTCGACACCTACCGGCAACGGCTGGAGCAGGTGCTCACGCGCCTGACAGCGCTCGAGTTCCAGAACGCAGTCGTGCTCGACGATGTGCTCGTCGTCCTGCAACGGGCCGAGATGATCACGCGGATGGCGGCCCGCATCATCCGGGACTGCGTCGAGCTCGGCACCGAGGGCCGCCTGATCAGGCTCCAGCTCGAGGAGTTCGTCGGGGAAGTGCCGGGAGAGCGTGACGCGATCGTCCGCGACTACCACGTCCTCGGCGCCGGCGATGAAGCAACGGCCGCGCTCACCGATCTCTCCGGGGTCAGCTACCAGGACCTCCTCGAGTTCGCCCGCCTCGCGGAGGTGCTCGGCTACGACCGCGGCGTCAACCCACTCGACCAGCCCGTCGTGCCGCGCGGCTATCGGGTTCTCTCGCACCTCCCGCGCCTGCCCGAGCCCCTCGTCCGCCGCGTCGTGGGCAACCTCGGAAGCCTGGACGCGGTCGTCCGCGCTTCGCAGCGAGAGCTGGAATCGGTGGAGGGAGTGGGAGCGGTTCGGGCGCGCGAAATCCGGGAGGGCCTGCGCCGCTTGCAGGAGCACAACCTCGTGGATCGGTATCTGCAGCTGTAGCGATAGCGCTGATCTAGCCGGAATTTGGCTCAGCCAGGCCGTTTCTGCTACACTCCCAACCTCTGGCCGGCGCAGAAGTGTGTGCCGGCTTTCTTAACGAAAGAGCGGCTTCTTAGCCAGGGGAGGTTCGGGCTTGTACGACGTCGGCGACAAAGTGGTCTATCCCCACCACGGGGCGGGAACGGTCGTCAAGAAGGAGAAGCGCGAGGTTCTCGGTGAGCAGCGCGAATACCTGACGATCAAGATCTTGCACAACGACATGACGGTGCAAGTCCCGTCCGAGAATGCCGAGAAGGTCGGCTTGCGGCGCGTGATCGGCGAGAAGGAAGTGGGCGTCGTCCTCAAGGCGCTGACGGGCGTCTCGACGGAGATGCCGAAGAACTGGAACCGGCGCTTCAAGCACAACCGCGACAAGATGAAGACCGGCGACATCCTCGAGCTTGCCGAGGTCGTCCGGAACCTCGCCCTCCGCGACCGCGAGAAGGGTCTCTCCACCGGTGAGAAGCAGATGTTCGTGAAGGCGAAGAAGATCCTCGCCTCAGAGCTGATGTACGCCAAGGACATGGACGAAGAGACCTGTGCGGACTGGCTCGAGGAGGTCCTCGCCTCGGACAGCCCGCCCAAGAAGAAGCCTGCGGCCAAGAAGAAGGCCGCCGCGGCCGCGGCCTAACCCGGCCGGCTTACCGGCATGTCCGTCTGGGCCATCCTCGTCGCCGCGGGGCGCGGGGAGCGGCTCGGGCTGGACCGGCCCAAGGCGTTCGCCAAGCTCGGAGACGAGCCGCTGCTCGCGGAGCCGCTGCGCAGGCTGGACGCATCGCCGTGGGTCGACGCGATCGTCCTCGTCGCCCCGCCCGGCTGGGAAGAGCCGGCGATCCTCCTCGCCGAGGAAGAGGGCTGCGACAAGGTGCGCGCCTGTGTGACGGGCGGCGAGACCCGGAGCGACTCGGTGCGGGCAGGCCTCGCCGAGGTGCCCGCGGAGGCGCTCGTCGTCCTCGTGCACGATGCGGCCCGTCCGCTCCTCTCGGATGACGTCGTCGAGCGGGTCCTCGCGCCTCTCTCCGAGGGTTGGGACGGTGTTGTGCCGGGCCTTCCGGTGGGCGACACGTTGAAGCGGGCCGGTTCCGACGGAGACGTGCAGGAGACGGTCTCGCGCGACGGGCTGTGGGCGATTCAGACTCCGCAGGCGTTCACGGCGGAGGCGCTACGCCGCGCCCAGGAAGAAGGTGCCGAGGCCACCGACTGCGCAGGGCTCGTGGAAGCGGCCGGTGGGCGCGTCAAGATCGTCGAGGGTGATCCGCGATTGCTCAAGGTGACCTCGCCGGCCGATCTCGAGACGGTGGCTGCATGGCGCTGAGCTTCGTCGTCTTCGACGTGGGCGAGACGCTCGTGGACGAGGCGGCCGCCTACGAGCGC
>DATCYP010000016.1:0-4073 GCA_036526375.1 Gaiellaceae bacterium
CGCGAGCCGACCACGATCAACTCGGCACTCTCGTCATCGGCGAGGTCGGCAAGGCGGTCGGCGGTGAAGCCGAGGACCACGCGGCGCTCCGCGCCGCCGAGCTGCTCCTCGTCGAGGATCCGGTCGACCAGCGCTTCGCCACCGGTGCGCAGCGTGTCCAGCGGGAGGGTCGCCAGCTGAGTGGCCGTCGGGCCGAGACCGGTTCTCGTGGGTTGCGGCTGCATGACGTGGGCGACGACCAGGCGCAGACCGAGCTCGCCGGCGAGCCGCGCTGCAACGTGCAGCGCGGCACGTGCGCCCTCTGATGCGTCGATGCCACAGACGATCGAGCGCTGAGATTCAGGTTGATCGTTCGAAGTCACGTGGACAGCGTCGCGGGGCCGCGGCGAAGCGGCCATCGGGTCGTCGCCCCAAGTGCCGCCGGTCGCGTACGCAGGCCGTAGGGGACGCGCCGGTCGCCGTCTCCTGGGACTCCTCGAGATGGGTGGCGGCGAAGCCGGAAATGGCGGCGCGCCTCCATCGCGGTGCGTTGATCGCGTCGCGACGATGACCGCGATGACTTCACCTTTCGTGAAAGGAGCAACGACTATGCGTTTGCGGGTTCCACTACTCGCAGCCGCTGTCGTGGCCGCGGTGGCACTGATTGCCGTGGGCTGTGGTGGCGGCGGCGAGAAAGAGGGAGCCGTCGGCGGCGGTAAGAAGGTCGCGAGCCAGGTGTTGAAGATGGCGTGGGGCGCGGAGCCGCCCTCGCTCGATCCGGGACTCGCGACGGATACGACGTCGTCGAACGTGCTCTTGAACATCATGGATCCGCTCGTGCGGCTCGGCGATGACCTGCAGCCGGTGCCGGCGCTGGCGGAGAGCTGGGACGTCGACGGCAAGGTGGTGACGTTCCATCTGCGTGACGACGGCCGCTGGACGAACGGCGACCCGGTGACGGCCGAGGACTTCGAGTACTCGTGGAAGCGGACGCTCGATCCGAAGCTCGCGGCGGACTACGCCTACCAGCTCTACGGGATCGCCGGCGCGGAGGCCTACAACAACGCGAAGCCGGTGCAGGCTGCGGCGTTGCGGGACAAGGTCGGCGTGAAGGCGCTCGACGACCGCACACTGCAGGTGACGCTGACCTCGGAACAGCCCTGGTTCGTGGGCCAGGCCGCGCACCACTCGTTCCTGGCCGTGCACAAGGCCACGGTCGAGCGCTACGGCACGAAGTGGACGGAGCCGAGCAACATCGTCACGAACGGCCCGTTCGAGCTCGCCGACTGGAAGCACGACGCCTCGATCACGCTCGTCAAGAACCCTGACTGGCGCGGCGCCGACCAGGTCGCACTCGACCGGGTCGAGGGTCGGATCATCGTCGACGGCACCACGCGTGTGCAGGCCTTCGAGGCCGGCGAGATCGATGCCCTCGACGGGGGCGGCCTGCCTCCCGCCGATATGCCGCGGCTGAAGCAGACGGCCGAGTACGAGAAGTACCCGGCTCTCGGGACCTACTACTACGGCTTCAACCTGAAGAACATCACCGACCTGAACCAGCGCCGGGCGATGGCCTTCGCGATCGACCGGCAATCGATCATCGACAACGTCGCCCAGGCCGACCAGATCCCCGCCACCGGGATGGTGCCGAAGGGAATGCCGGGCTTCGAGACGATCAAGCAGGACTTCCTGCCTCCTCGGGCGGACCTGAACAAGGCCAAGCAGTTCATGGCGAAGGCCGACAACCCGAAGAAGAAGATCACCCTCTTCTACAACGACGCCCCCGGCCACAAGGAGATCGCGGTCGCGGTGCAGGCGATGTGGAAGGAGCTCGGCATCGACGTGACGATCAAGGCGCAGGAGTGGGCGCAGTACCTCGAGTTCCTCGGCCCGCCGCCGTCTGACGCCGTCTACGTCTACCGGCTCGGCTGGATCGCGGACTACGGCGACCCGATGAACTTCCTCGAGCTCTGGACGAGCAAGTCGGGGAACAACAACACCCGCTTCGCGAACCCTGCCTACGACCGGCTGATCGAGCAGGCACGCAACACGCCCGACGACGCGAAGCGGTACGAGATCTACCGCCAGGCCGAGGCGATGCTGACCGGCCCGAACGGCCAGCTGCCGATCGCCCCGATCTACTGGTACACGTACACGAACCTCGAGCGGGCGTCCGTCAAGGACACCTTCCAGATCAACCCGCTCGACCAGTTCGACCTCTCGAAGGTCGTCATCAAGGAGGCCTGAGCCGGGGTCGAGACACGGCTGCCGGGCGCCATCCCCCCAACCCCGCCCGGCAGCCACCTGGCCCCTCGGAGACACCATGGCTGCCTACATCGTCCGCCGCCTGCTCTGGACCGTGCCGGTTGTCCTGCTCGTGATCTTCATGACCTTCATGCTCATGAAGCAGATCGAGGGCAACCCGTTCCGCAAGACCGAGCGCGCCGTGCCCGCTGCGGTGCAGATGAACCTCGAGCGGAAGTTCAACCTCGACAGGCCCTGGTACGTCCAGTACGGGAACTACGTCAAGGGAGTCGCCACCGGCGACCTCGGTCCCTCGCTGGTGCTGCGCGACCGCACTGTCAACGACATCGTCAAGGAGCAGTTCCCACGCTCGATCGAGCTCGGCCTGCTCGCCTTCGGCTGGGCGGTTCTGCTGGGAATCCCGGCGGGCGTGCTCGCCGCGCTGAGACCGAACTCGCGCTTCGACTACGGCTCGATGCTCTTCTCCAACGTCGGCTTCGCGCTGCCGAACTTCCTCGTCGCGACGCTGCTCATCTACTTCGTCTCCGTGAAGTGGGGCCTGCTTCCGACGAGCGGCTGGACGACCTGGGAGCACAAGATCCTCCCCTCGTTCACGCTCGGGCTCGTCCCGATGGCCTACTTCGCCCGGCTCGTGCGCGGGACGATGCTGGAGACGCTGCAGCAGGACTACGTCCGCACCGCCAAGGCCAAGGGCCTGCGCTGGCGGCGAGTTGTGAGCGTGCACGTGCTGCGCAACTCGCTGATCCCGGTGGTGACGGCCGCGGCGCCGCTGCTCGGCTACATCATCACCGGCTCGTTCATCGTCGAGAACATCTTCGCCGTCCCCGGCATCGGCCGCTACTACGTGACGGCGGTCTCGGCCCGCGACTACTCGGTGGTGATGGGCCTGACGGTGCTGCTCTCGATCATCGTCATCGCCGCCAACCTCGTCGTCGACATCCTCTACACCATCCTCGACCCGAGGACACGGGAGGCACGGACATGAGCGCCACCCAGGTCGCCGGCCGTCTCGCCGGCGTAGCGGCCGGCGAGCCCATCCGCCAGTCGAGCCTCTGGCAGGACGCCTGGCGGCGCTATCTCCGTAACCGGGGCGCGGTCGCCGCCGGCGCCGTCTTCCTGCTGATCCTCGTCTGGTGCATCGTCGCGCCGCTCGTGTCGCCGTACGACCCGAACCGCGTCGACTTCGCCGAGGCGTATCAGAGCCCGAGCTGGAGCCACCCGTTCGGCACCGACCAGTTCGGCCGCGACCTCTTCACCCGCGCCGCCCTCGGCGGGCGGATCTCGATCGGGATCGGCTTCGGCGCCACCCTGGCCATCCTCGGGATCGGCGTCGTCTACGGCGCCATCTCGGGCTTCGTCGGCGGCAAGCTCGACAACGCGCTGATGCGCTTCCTGGACGCCCTCTACGGGCTGCCCTACCTGCCGTTCGCGATCCTCGCGCTCGCGATCATCGGCACCGTCAACTTCTGGACGATGGTCGTCGCCCTCTCGATCGCCAGCTGGTTCATCACGGCCCGTGTCGTCCGCGGCCAGATCATCACGCTGAAGGAGAACGACTATGTCCGAGCTGCAAAGGCGGTAGGCGTGCGCTGGTACGCGGTCCTCGGGCGCCACCTGCTCCCGAACACGCTCGGCGTGCTCGTGATCATCATCTTCCTCGAGCTTCCCGGCGTGATCCTCGGCGAGGCGTTCCTCTCCTTCCTCGGCCTCGGCATCAACCCGCCGGACGCCTCCTGGGGCTCGATGGCGCAGGACGGGCGCGATGCCTACCGCTCCTACCCGCACATCATCATCATTCCGAGCCTCGCCATCGCGACGCTCGTCCTCTG
>DATCYP010000017.1:0-47345 GCA_036526375.1 Gaiellaceae bacterium
GCGCGGGTCGCGTCGGAGCTGATCGCAACGGATCGCCTGCGGCTCGCCGTGATCGGCCCGTTCGACGACGCCTCCCGCTTCGAAGCGCTGCTCGACGGCTAGCCCCGGGCGAGAGGACTGTGAGTCTGTCGCGGTCCCGTCGGCGGCGGAGTGGCCGGTGCCAGCCTTGCGCCCGCTTGCTGGCCTGATCAGAAGCCTGTCCGCCTTGTTGGGCGTGACCCGTCACGGTCGTGCCGCGCTTCCACCACTGGAGCGCGACCAGCACGATGCGGCGATCGAGCCTGACTGGCAGATTCACACCGCCCGCAGCTACGGCGCACGGTTGATTGAACTCGACTCGGGTCATTCGCCATTCCTCACTCAGCCAGCCGAGCTCGCGAAACGTGCTCAGTTCGCTACCGGGGCTGTAGGCCCGCCCGGCGACCAACCGCCAACGGACGTTTACCCGATGTTCAGGGTCATTCGCGAACACTGGCCCAGGCGAAGACGCTGTCGCCTGAAGGCACTCGCGGCCAGCTTTGAGTGGGCCGGGCGCAAAGGCGGAGGATCGAGGATGATCCGGGCGTGGGACGGTTCGAGCGCGATGGAGTGGGATTGTGGTACGCGATAACTGGTGCCGGTAAGCCGGTGGTTCTGCACACCGGCGGCGGCGGAGACAGCGACATGTTCGTCTCGGCAGGGTACGTCGACGCGTTGAGTGGTGGCGGCTACCAAGTGGTCTGCTTCGATCATCGCGGGCACGGTCGGAGCGCCAAGCCACTAACCCGTGAGAAGCATGCGATGGGCGAGTACGTCGCGGACGTTGTCGGGTTGCTCGACGAGCTCGCGCTGCCGACGGCGGCGATCATCGGCTATTCCCAGGGTATGGAGATCGCGGTCGCCTTGGCAGCAAGCCACCCCGACCGGGTCGCGGCTCTGATCGGAATCGGGGCCGTAGGTGCAGCCGGCGAGCCGAACGAGTGGCGGATTGAGGCGGCAGCGTCCGTCCGCGCGAACGGCATGGCGGCATCCATGCACGGCATTGCCGAGCAGGAGAGCGAGCCGCCCCCTGCCTGGCTTCTCGAGAATCTTTCGTCGACGGATCCCGAGGTCTTCGCGCTGCTGCTCGAGGCCGCACGGGACGATCCGATCGAACTCTGGGAGCGGTTCCCGATGATCAAAGCCCCGGCGCTGCTGCTAGTCGGTGAACGCGAGGAGGACGAAGAGGGCGTCACACCCGCGCTCGCCACCCGCAACGCCGAACAGGCAGGCAGGACGATTCCCAACGCACGCGTCCGCATCCTCCCACAGCTCGCCCACCTCGCAGCGTTTTGGCGCAGCGACCTCACACTCCCACCGATCCTCGAGTTCCTGAAAGAGAACTACCCGCCCTAGACCGTGATGCGGGGGTCATTCCGGAACACTGGCCCAGGCGAGTGTCCCGCTACCTCGATGTGACAGGGCTGACCTCGGCGCCGTATAGCCAACGAAAGATGCGAAAGCTCGGACTGGTGGTGTTGCTTGCGCTGATCGGCTTCGCGGTGGCCGCGTGCGCTGGGGCGAGTGGGAGGCAGACGTCAACGACCACCACCGCCACGAAGAAGTCTCAGGCGACGGCGTCACCGACACACGGGGCTGCGCCTCGATCGGTCCACATCGTGAAGTTGCCGCGGGCTCAGATGCACAAGCTGCGGCTCGCCGGGCACGGGGCGGCCTTTGCGTCGCCGACCCGCCTTGCCTTCCTAACCTCCGGAAGCAGCAACTGCCGCGGAGTCCCCTCCACACTCTTCGTCACGACACCAGAGTCGATCCGGGTTCGGATGAAGGAGGAGAAGCCGCCGAATGGCATCTGCCTTGCCGATCTAGTCATCGAGCCGGTGGTCATCGCTATCTCCCCGAAGCAGATCAACGTCCACCACGCGCTGACGGTTCGCCTCTACTATCCGCGATCGAAACATCCAGCCGTGTTCACGGCACCGCCTCTTTCCTGAGCCGCGCTGGGAAGTCTCTCCGGAACACTGGCCCAGCCGAGCGGCCTAGTGTCCGGCCCAGCGCGCGCTCGCGAGCAAGCTCCCGAGACCGAGTTCGTTCGCCTTGAAGTCGGGGCCGCTCAGGCACGCGCCCACGACGAGTTGGCCGCTTCGGTTCGCGGCGGCGACTGCTACGACGGATCGCTGCCCGCCGATGCGCGTGCAGTACGAGCCCCGCGGCGAAGCACCTAGACGGATGACCCGCCAGCGCTTGAAATCGCCCGCCACGACTGTCAAATAG
Organism: Gaiellaceae bacterium; assembly: GCA_036526375.1. Lineage (GTDB taxonomy): Bacteria > Actinomycetota > Thermoleophilia > Gaiellales > Gaiellaceae > Palsa-739. The sequence goes on from DATCYP010000017.1 coordinate 2,251, forward strand.
GCGAGGACTCCGTTGCGACCGAGCCGGATTCGCGGTGGCCATGGTGGGGCGATGCCATGGGCTTCCCTCGCGCAGGCGACGCCAGTCATGCGGGAGGTCGTGAGCACCGTCAGCGGCTGTGCCGGGCCAAGCGAGCCGTGAAAGACGCAGCGGTCGTGACGCCCCCACGCGGTCGGGTAGCGGAACGAAAGGCCAGGATACTTCGCCAGGGCGAGCGCTTGGTTGGGGGACCCGCCACTCGCCGGGAGGCCCGCGAATTCGGCAGGTGGACCGCCGCCTAGCCTCGGCCCCAACCCGGCCGCTGCGCCGCCCAACGCGAGCACGACAAACGTGATCACGAACAGTCGTCGTCGCCGTCTCATCCGTTGCTTCGCCTCGCCGATCAGCGGATCGAGGCCAGGGGGCAGCCGCCAAGCGTGCGACGCCATAGCACCATTATCGCTAGCACCAGAGCCTATCGTCAAGCGTCGCTCGGAGTCACTCCGGAACACTGGCCCAAGCGAGGTTCCTTGAGCTCGACTGAGAGTCAGGCGCGCGTTTTGAGTGCCTCTAACGCGCAGCGCGCTCGAGGCCGAGACGGCGTAGCACCCGTTCGAGTTGGGGCACCGCTGCGCGGATGCGCTCGAAGTCGTGACCGGCGAGCGAGAGGAGCTGGACCCTCGTGCGCGCCACTACGGTCGCCGTTCGCTCCCCGGTCAGGAGGAGTGCAATCTCGCCGAAAGTGTCGCCGGGGCCGAGAACCGAGCTCCGCTCGCCACCACCTTCGGCCAAGACCTCGGCCTCGCCTTGTTCGATGAAGTAGATGGCGGTTCCATAGTCGTCGACCGTCACGACGTTCGCGCCCGGCTCGACCTCGAGCTCGGTCATCGCGCCCGCCAGCTCGTCGATCTCCTCCGGAGGCAGCTCGGCCAGGACCGGAATCGCCGCGATGCGACTCGCATCCACGACCATGAATGGTTACACAGGACGGGAAGCCTTGCGCGGTTCCCTCCCCGCCCCAGCGCCGCTCGGGGTCATTCCTGAACCCTGGCCCCAGCCGAGTCTCTACGGCATGAACTCGAGGAAGCACTCGGGCAAGGGAGGCTGCCGACCTTCACCAGGGCCTTGGTCGCCCGTCCAGCCCATCACCGCAATCTCCGAGGGACGGAGATGCTCGATCGTCCACCCGTTGTCATCGAGGCACTTGGCAGCGGTAGCTAGCCGCTTCCTTCGGCGCCGGAGCCAGGAGACACGCAGCACGATCGCCGAGGTGGTCCGCCACTCCATGCCGGGAGGAGCTTATGCCGCCTCAGGGGCCATTCCGGAACACTCGCCCAGTCGACGATCCTCCCTCGTACGCAGAGGACTCGCCGGTTGCTCGCCCTCTTACTGCGTGGTCGAGTTTGGCGGCGCGCCGAGCAGCTCGTGCCCGGCGCATCCATCTTTTCCAGGGTCGGCCTTCGCAGGTCGGCGGTCCAGTTGGCACCTCGCCCGGATCCGCCCGTTGGAGTGCCTTCGACCTCCGCAGCCGCTCGAACGCGAGGTTTCTACCATTCGCCGCGGACGGCGCCTGGCCTGCCCTACAAGGGAAGCGAGTCGAGATCCGCCGCGATGTGCTTGGCGTCCTCCGGATTCGCGATCTTCGCCGTCTCCTCGCGCGCGAGCTCGTAGTTGCGGCGCGCCTCGTCCAGCTCGCCGGCCGTGAGATGGGCGCGCGCGAGCGCCTCGTGCGCCCCGGCGATGTCCCAGTCCTCCATCTCTCCGGGCGCGGACTCGACCAGCTCGAGGCAGTGGCGGGCGTGATGGAGCGCGGGCTCGGGCCGGCCGAGGATCGAGTACACGCGCGAGCACAGCCACTCGCTGCGCGCGCGGTTCGCGGTCGTCCCGCCACCGTGCAGCCAGTGGTACGCGGACGCGTGCGCGCAGTAGAGCATCTCGTCGCCGGGCGAGTCCATCAACGTCCAGGTGCGGTTGTACAGATCGATGCCGAGCCGGCGGTGGTCCTCGGGCCGGAGTGACTCCGAGCGCATTCCCATGATCGTCTCCCTTCCGTCGATGAGCCGCTGCAGCCTGGCCATCGACGCGCGAAGCTCGGCATCGCGACCCGCCATCTGCCGCTGGTGCGAGACCAGTGCGTCGCGGAGGGCCGCCGGATCCTCGGCGGCGAGCGTCGAGCCGATCTCGTCGAGGGGCATGTCCAGCCTCCTCAGCAGGCGGATCGCCTCCGCCCGGTCCACCTGATCCGGCGAGTAGAAGCGATAGCCGGTCTCGTCGTCGACCGCGGCCGGCGCGAGCAGCCCGACCTCGTCGTAGTGGCGCAGCGCCTTGACGCCTACGCCCGTGAGCCGTGAGAACCGACCGATCGGCATGAGCTGCATCTCGTGCAGCATCGTGCCTCCGGTAGGGGGAGAGTCAAGGGGAGCCCCGAGGGCTCCCCCTGTCTCAGGCCTCGGCCTCCTGGGCCTTCTCGTCTGCCGCGCGCTTCGAGATCTCGTCCACGACCGTCGGGTCGGCGAGCGTCGTCGTGTCGCCGAGCTCACGCTGGTTCGCGACGTCCCGCAGCAGGCGGCGCATGATCTTGCCGCTGCGGGTCTTCGGCAGCTCGGGCGTGAAGACGATGTTCGCGGGCTTCGCGATCGGGCCGATCTTCGCCGCGACATGACCGCGGAGCTCCTCGAGCTTCTCGACGGAGCCCTCGCCGCCGCCCTTGAGCGTCACGTACGCGACGATCGCCTCGCCCGTCACCGGGTCGGCCCGCGAGCACACGGCAGCCTCGGCTACCTCCTGGTGGTCGACGAGCGCGGACTCGACCTCGATCGTCGAGATCCGGTGCCCGGAGACGTTCATGACGTCGTCGATCCGGCCGAGCAGCCAGTAGTCGCCGTCCTGGTCGATCCGGGCCCCGTCGCCGGCGAGGTAGATGTCCTCGTACTTCGACCAGTACGTCTCCCGGTAGCGCTGGTCGTCGCCGAAGATGCCTCGCAGCATCGCCGGCCACGGGCGCTTCAGGACGAGATAGCCGCCCCCGCCGGGGCCAACCTCGTTGCCCTGCTCGTCGTACACCGCCGGCACGACGCCTGGGAACGGCTGGGTGGCCGAGCCCGGCTTGAGGGTCGTGACCCCGGGCAGCGGCGTGATCAGGATCATCCCCGTCTCGGTCTGCCACCACGTGTCGACGATCGGCGTCCGGTCGCCGCCGATGTTCTCGCGGTACCAGATCCACGCCTCCGGGTTGATCGGCTCGCCGACGGAGCCGAGCAGCCGCAGCGACGACAGGTCGTGCTGCTGCGCGTGCTCCGGCCCCCACTTCATGTGCGAGCGGATCGCCGTCGGCGCGGTGTAGAGGATCGTCACCTTGTACTTCTCGACGATCGACCACCAGCGGTCCTTGTCGGGGAAGTCGGGCGTCCCCTCGTAGAGGACCGAGGTCGCCCGGTTGCAGAGCGGCCCGTAGACGATGTAGCTGTGGCCGGTGATCCAGCCGATGTCGGCGGCGCACCAGTAGACGTCCTCGTCCCGCTTCAGGTCGAAGATGTAGTGGTGCGTCGACGACGTGCCGACGAGATAGCCGGCGGTTGTGTGGATGATCCCCTTCGGCTTCGCGGTCGTCCCGCTCGTGTACATGAGGAACAGCAGGTCCTCGCTGTCCATGGGCTCGCACGGACATGACTCGGGCTGGCTGGAGACGCCGCTCTCGAGGTCGTGCCACCAGTGGTCACGGCCGTCCTGCATCGGCACCTCGCCGCCGGTGCGGCGGAGGACGACGCAGCTCTTCACGCCCGGGGCGGCGGCCATCGCCTCGTCGGCCACGGTCTTGAGCCCGATCTTCGAGCCCCGCCGCCAGGCCTCGTCCTGCGTGACGAGGACCTCGCACTCCATGTCGTTCATGCGGCCCGAGAGCGAGTCGGCCGAGAAGCCGCCGAACACGACGGTGTGCGGCGCGCCGATCCGCGTGCACGCGAGCATCGCCACCGGCAGCTCCGGGACCATGCCCATGTAGATCCCGACCGGCGTCCCCTTCTCGACGCCGAGCTTCTTGAGAGCGTTCGCGAAACGGACGACGTCCTTCTGGAGATCCGCGTACGTGATCGTGCGGGTCTCGCCCTCCGGCTCGCCTTCCCAGTGGTACGCGACGACGCCGCCGTCGCCGGCCTCCACGTGCCGGTCGACGCAGTTGAAGCAGACGTTCAGCTTGCCGCCGAGGTACCACTTCGCGTACGGCGGCTCCCACTCGTAGAGCTCGCCGAAGGGCTCGAACCACGTGACCCGCTCGCGACCCTCGCGGTCCCAGAACTCCTCGAACGGGACGTCGTAGATGTCCGCTTGCGCGTTGGCCCGGGCCGTGAAGTCCTCCGGCGGCGGATAGGTCCGCTCCTCGAGGAACATCGTGTCGATCGCGTGATGGCTCGCCTCGGTTGCCAAGAGCGGCCTCCTTCCAGTCGCTTCGCGGATCCTAGGCCGTCGCGGCCACCCGAGACTCCGGTACGAACGGCCTGCCGACCGGTAGTACGACCCGGCCCGCGACGCCGTTCCAGACACCGGCCGCCGACGTGTACCAGGCTACGCCGGCCGTGACGATGCCGGCCCAACCGCCTGCATGAAGGAGCCACGGCGTGCCGCCGTGCGACAGGTTGAAGAACCCGATCACGAGGAGGATCTCCGTGATCTCCAGGGTGAGGAAGACCCCGAAGACCGCCGCGTTCACGCGCATGCTGCCGATCAACATGTAGGTGTTGAAGACCGCGAACGCGAACAGGAACCACGCCAGCGAGTTGTTCACGTCGTTCTTTCCCGTCAACGCCGTCAGGAAGCTCGTCGTATGGGCGAGGATCACGTAGAGGCCGAGGCCCATCCAGAAACCGCCGTATGTCGAGAACGCCGTCGCCCCGAAGACGTTCCGGTTGCGGAACTCCCACATTCCGGCACAGAACTGCGCCAGGCCGCCGTAGAAGATCGCCGGGGCGACCCAGATCAGGTCCGGGATCCACGACGCGTTGGTCCCGCTGAGCAGGAACGTCGTCAGCGCGAACCCTGCGAGACCCAGCGGCGCGGGGTCGGCGGCCGGTGTGCTCTCCACCAACTGCACCGGCCGGTCGGAAGACAGTGCGCTCATCCAGCCCTCCTAGCTTGGGAGGCGACGGAAGCGCCCCAAGGCCATTCCGTTACGGCCCCCCGATCTATTTGGAGCAGCCTCTACCCGAATTCGTGCGGATTAGTCAGGGTTCGAGGTCGTACGGGTACTGCGTGAGCACCTCGGTGCCCGTCTCGGTCACGAGGACGATGTCCTCCAGCCGGACGCCGCCGTAACCGGCGCGGTAGAGCCCGGGCTCGACGGTGACCACATCGCCCGCGATGAACGTCTTCTCCGACAGCAGTCCCATCCCCGGCTCCTCGTGCACCTCGAGGCCGACGCCGTGACCGAGCCCGTGGAAGAACCCGTCGACGAGCGGCTCGCCCGGGGTCTTCGAGCGCTGCGTGGGCTCGCCGGCCGCTTCGAAGATGTCACACGTGACGTCGAACGGCGCACGCGTCTTCGCGCCTGCGCGGATCTCCGCGGTGGCGGCGTCGAGCGCCTGCTTGCACAGCCGGTGCCACTCCCGGACGTCGTCGGCCACGTCGCCGACGACGAATGTCCTCGTCATGTCGGTGAAGACGCCCGAGGCGTTGTCGCGCGGGAAGATGTCGACGACGATCGGCGTGCCCGGCGGGATCGGCCCCGATCCCATGTCGTGACCGACGGCGCCCTGCGCGCCCGGGGCGACGATGTACTCGTCCGCCGTCGTGTCGTGGGCGGCGAAGGTCGTGTTCATGTCGGCCTTCACACGCTCGACGGTCAGCTGCTCGCCGTCGAGGAGCAGCTCGTCGCCTCGGATCTCGGCCCGCCGGAGGAGGTCGCGGCACACGTCCATCGCCGCCTCCGCAGCGCGCTGAGCACGGCGCATCCCGGCGAGCTGCGACTCGGTCTTGGCGCGACGGCGGTCGTCGAACAGGTCCTGGTCGACGTCGAGCTCCACGCCGTCGGCCCGCAGGCGATCGGCGAGCCACACGGGGAAGTTCTCGGGCACGGACGCCCGCTTCACGCCGATGCTCGCAACCGCGCGGAGCGCGAGCTGCGCGCCGATCTCGCGCCAGGGGAGGCCGGACTCCATCAGCTCGTCGAAGCCGAGGTCCTCGCCGATGTGGACCTCGAACAGCCCGAGCTCTCGGATGCGCGGGGCCTCCATCGAGCTCGCGAAGACGTGGCGCGTCCCGTTCTCCTCCGCGTAGAGGAACGGATCCGGCACGCCCAGCGGCACCGCGTGCCGCATGTCCGCGGAGCGGTACGAGTCGCCGTAGATGAGAACCGCGTCGGCCACAGCAGCATCGATCCTAACCATCCGCGAGGGTTCGAATGGCGGCTCGTTGCGCGACAGGCCATACTCGCGAGTCACATGGCGGCGACCGGCGAGAGAGAAGACCCGGCGTTCCCGGTCGGAGCCGCTTGTCGGATCGACTCGCGCTCGCCGTGGCGGCAGGTCGCGGAGATCCCGGTCGGCCTCGATCCGGAGGGAATCGCGGTGGACGTCCGTCGCAGGCGCGCATTCGTCGCCTGTTCGCGCAGCGACTTCGTCTCGGTCGTCGACCTCGAGACGCACGAGGTCGTCCGCGAGATAGCGACCGGCGACGAGCCGATCGACATCGGCCTCGACGAGCAGACGGGACGCGTCTTCACGGCCGACGCCCACTCCGACCAGGTCACGATCATCGACTCGGCGACGCTCGAGGTCGAGACCGCCGTGCCGGTGGGCGGGTATCCGTCGGGCCTGACCCACGTCCCGGAGTACCGCCGCCTCTACGTCGGCAACTCGCTCGGCTCGACGATGAGCGTGATCGACCTCGACACGCTCGAGACGGTGGCGACCGTGGACGCGGAGCCGGGCGCGGGGGCGATCGGCGTGGACTCGACTCGCCGCCTCGTCGTCTGCGTCAACTTCGTCGCGGCGTCCGCCAACTTCTACGACGCGGACTCGTTCGAGGAGGTCGGTCGGCTCGAGCTCGGCACCGGCACGTGCGCGATCGGGATCGTCCCCGAGCGCGGCGAGGCGTTCATCGTCAACTCGATCGCCGGCACGGTGTCCCGCGTCGATCTCGACCGGATCGAGGTTCTGGAGGAGATCCGCACCGGCTCCGCGCCGGTCGGGCTGACCATGCATCCCTCGCACGACCGCGTGTACGTCACGAATCGCGGCGCGGGCTCGGTCAGCGTCCTCGGCGTCGCCGACGGGACCGAGTGGTCGCAGATCCCGGTCGGCGGCGGGCCGGGCGGCGTCGTCGTCGATCCGCACGACGGCCGCATCCTCGTCGCCAACGCCGGGAGCCAGACGCTGTCGATCGTCGAGGACCTGCTCGCCGCGAAGCCGCCGGCCCCGGTCGTCGAGGAGGTCAGCCCGCTGATCGGCACCAAGCTGCCGGCGTTCGCGCTCGAGGACTACTGGTCGGGAGAGCAGCGCACGAACCGCCACTGGGCCGAGAAGAAGTACATCCTCAACTTCTTCGCCTCCTGGTGAGGACCGTGCAACGCGGAGGCGCCGTTCCTCGAGGACGTGCGCATCCGCGAAGAGGCCCGGTCGGGCCTCGAGGTGGTGCTCGTCGACATCTGGGAGGGGACGGAGCCTCGTCCCGAGGTCGAGCGGTTCTGCGAGATGTGGGGCATCAAGGGCCCGATCCTCCTCGACCCCGGTCTCGAGCTCGCCGGCGCGCTCGGCGTGCGCGGCGTGCCGACGAACGTGGTCGTCGACTCCGACGGGACGATTCGCGCCTTCGGCGCCGCCCGGCTCGACGAGCTCGAGCAGGCGATCGACGACCTCTACGGGCGGTAGACGCATGGCGCTCTTTCGCGCCGAGGAAGAGACGAAGGTACGGGAGTGGTTCTCAGGGCTCGAGCGTCCTGTCGAACTCTTCGTCGGGCTCGGTCCGGAAGAGACGCCGGGGGCCGGTGCGGGCGAGGTGGACTTCGGCGCCGAGATGGTGCGCCTCTGTGAAGGGCTCGCGGAGCTCGGCGACGGGGTGACGTGCCGGGTGGAGGAGGAGCCCGAGGGCTTCCCGCGCTTCCCGGCCGTCTCGATCCGGCCGGACGCACGTGACGCGGGCGTCCGCTACGACGGGCTGCCGTGGGGCTACGAGCTCGGCTCGCTCATCGGTGCGATCGTCGAGGCGGGCCGGGACGAGCCCGCGCTCCGACCCGAGTCGCGGACGGCGCTCGACGAGCTCGACCGCGACGTCGCGCTCGACGTCTTCGTCACGCCGACCTGACCGCATTGCCCGCCGGCCGTGCTGCTGGCGTTTCGTTGTGCCCTCGCCTCGGACCGCGTGACGGCGACGGCGATCGAGGCGAACGAGTTCCCGCACCTCGCGCAGGAGCTCGAGGTCTGGGCCGTTCCGAAGGTCGTCGTGGACGGCACGCCTGCGTGGGAAGGATCGATTCCCGAGCCGCAGTTCATCCAACGACTCCTGACGGCCTCGAACCAGTCTGCCTAGCCGACCAGCTTCACCGCGAGCCAGAGCCCGGCGACACCGCCGAGGGTTCCGAGCGCGAGCGAGGCGAGGCCGAGCGCGCTCCCGCCCCAAACCTCGGGCAGGAGCCCGCCCACCGTCATTCCGACGCCGACGAAGATCCAGATGACGCGTCTGTCCACGCACGGACCATCGGCCGGCGAGGCCCGACGCTCAAGCGGCTCGGCCCCTCAGAGGCGGATCCAGAAGGCACGCAGGTGCGAGCGACCCGGGGGACGCAGCTTGATCCGCGCAAGGACGCTGCCTCGGACACGTCCGCGGTACTCGAACACGGCGATACCCGCGCTGTGGGGCAGCAGTTCGCGTCGGCGCGGCCGCAGCGTCGCGAGAACGCGGCTTCTGCGGACGAGCTCGAGTCGCAGCCGGTTGCCGCCGAGCCGTTCCGTCACGTTGCCGCGGTTGACGAGGCGCAGCTGGAGGAGCCGGCGCGGCCCACGGCTCTGAACGGTGAGCGCGCGAGGGTCGAGGCGCCGCACGATCCGGCCGTGGACGTGGAGGTCGACGATGACGCCGACTCGCAGCCGCACACGGACGTGGCGCACGCCGAGCGGCCGCGTCGTCAGGAGCACGAGCGCCGGGTGGTCTCCCGGCGACGCCCGTCGCGGAGGCAGCGCGCGGACGTGCAGGACGCCCCTCGCCCCCGGGGCAATCCGGATCCGCTTCGGACGGAACCGGAGCCAGGCGGCGGCGCGCCCCGCCGGACGGATCCGCGGCTTCCCGCGCAGCGAGCGCGCGAAGCCGGCGCGTGAGACATCGACGAGCAACGCCCGTCGTCCCGGGTTCCGTACCGTGATCGCCGCGGTGGACGTGCCCCTGAGCGTCAGTCGCAGCGGGCTCGCGCTGAGCGCGATGCCGCGACCGGCCGCGGCACCCGGGATGGATGCCGCGGCCGCACCGAGAACCAGCGCCACGAGCGCGCGTCTCACTTGCCGACCACCGTGAAGGTCAGCGTCGCCGTGTAGTGCCCGGCGGGGACGACCGGCAGCGGCGAGACGAAGCCGACGCTCGTCGAGATCAGGTCGCCGCTTCCCGCACTCGGGGCGCTCGAGGTGGCGAGCTGCAGGTCCGGAGCCGGTGCGATCGGCACCGACACGAGACCACCGGCCCCCACACCGATGCCGAGCGGCAGGTCGTGCGGCGAGAACGCCGTGCGGTGAACGGTGAGCGTGTAGCCGCTCGCGTCGTTGCTCGTCACGGTGACGTGCTCCGGCAGCGGGTCCGGCGTCGTGCCGGGCACCGCGGCGGGGAAGCTCAGCGTCGGATGGTCGAGCGCGATCGAGAGCATGGGCTGGACGTCGACGTCCACTCCAGCCGACGCAGTCGGCCCATTCGGGGGCGGGGACGCCGCGCACGCGCTCGCCGCAGCCGACGAGTTCTGCGGATCCGGCGCCGCGGCCGCGAAGTCGGCCGCGTTGTCGTCCGTGTCCGTGCACCCGCCGCCCGCGCGGGCGAGGGCGGTCGTCGCGCTGAGCGCGGGTGCCGCGGCGCTTCCCTCGTAGTCGGCGGCGCTGCCGTACCCGATCAGGTCCTGGACGTCGGCCGCCGCCGAGCAGCTCCCCGGAGCCGCTCCGCACGAGAGCGCCGCCGCGTCGTCGACGACCGCGACCTTGCCGCCTGTGACCGCGAGGTTCGAGGTGCCGGTGGCGTCGGCCGTGGGTAGTGCCGCGCCGTTCGCTCCGCCCGACGCGAGCTCGACGAGGTAGCGGCCTCCGGCCGGGATCGAGCCGCTGAGCGCGGTCGCCTGCCACGAGGTGCTCGTGGCGGAGGCGTACTGGAGCGACCAGCCGTCGATGGCGACCGGGCTGGCTCCCCGGTTGAAGAGCTCGACGTAGTCGTTGGCGTACGCCGCGCCGCTATTGCCGCCGGCGGCGAAGACCTCGCCGACGACGATGCTCCCGGAGCCGCTGCCGTGCGCCGACGCGGCGGCGAGGAGCAGGGCGAGAGCCGAGAGCAGGACGAGCAGGAGAATGCGCTTCATGGAGCCTCCGATCCGGGATGAGATGAACGGCTCCCTTGCTACAGCGCGCCGCGCGGCACCGACAGTGTCCTTTGCGAAGTCGGCACACAACCGGCACGCATCCGCGCGCGACGCGGGCGACCTGCGTGCGGCTAGATTCAGCCGGATGGACGCGCTCGAGCGGGCACGGGAGGTCGCGGCGTCGTGGGACGAGCGGCTGCGCGTCGATTTGCCCGCCGATCTGGACGTCTTCGACGCCCACACGCACCTCGGCACGGACATCGACGGGATGGTCGGACGCTACGAGGAGCTGATCGGCTCGATGGACCGCTACGGCTTCTCGCGGGCGTTCGTCTTCTGCCTCGACGAGCCCGACCGGCATCCCTGCTTCCACGCCGGCAACGACCGGACGCTCGAGGCCGCGGCCCGCTCGGAAGGCCGCCTCGTCCCATTCGTCCGGCTCGCCCTCGACGAAGGGCCGATCGAGGAGGCGCGCCGCTGCCTCGACCTCGGCGCCCGCGGCATCAAGCTCCACCCGCGCGCCCAGAAGTTCCTCCTCAACGACGAGCGGCTCGCCCCGGTCTTCGCGCTCGCGGCCGAGCGCGGCGTCCCGATCCTGATCCACGCCGGCCGGGGACTGCCGCCGATCGCAGCCGCGCTCGAGCGCCTCGTCGATGCGCATCCGGGAGCGCAGCTGATCCTCGCCCACGCGGGGATCGCCGACCTCGCCAATCTCGCGCACCGCTTCTCCGGCAAGCGCGGTGTCTTCTTCGACACGTCGGTCTGGAGCGCGATCGACCTGCTCGGGCTGCTGCGGCTCGTGCCGCCGGAGCAGATCGTGTACGCCTCGGACTACCCCTACGGGCAGCAGCCCGGCTCGCTCCTCCTCTCGTTCCGGGTGGCACGCGCCTCGGGCTTCGACGAGGCCCAGCTGCGCGGGATGTTCGCGGGCAACGCCCACCGCATCGCGAACGGCGAGGAGCCGGTCGAGCCGTCGCAGCCGCGGGGCTCGAACATCCTCGAGCAGCCCCTCGCGCAGGCGCGGATCCACCAGTACGTCTCGATGGCGATGCCGCTTCTCTTCGTCCGGCAGCCCGACGCGTTCGGCGCGCTCGGGCTCGCGCTCAACGCCACCGAGGAGCCGAACGGCTCGCACCAGGAGGAGCTCGCGCAGATCCGCGAGCTGCTCGAGGCGGCGCGCGATCTCTGGCGGACGCTGCCCGAGGCGGAGGACGACACCGAGCGCCGGCTGGTCGCGCGGACCGCCGTCCGCCTGATTCAGATTGCCGACACCGTGGCAGTGACCTCGACATGAGCGAATTGCGCCTGACGGTGAACGGCGGCGAGCACGTCCTCGACGCCCCGGTCGGGACGAGCCTCGCCCACGTCCTGCGCGAGCGACTCGGGCTGACCGGGACGAAGATCGCGTGCAACGAGGGGCACTGCGGGGCCTGCACCGTCCAGGTCGACGGCGTGCCGCGGCTCTCCTGCATCACGCTCGCGCACACGGTCGAGGGCGAGGTGACGACGATCGAAGGGCTGCGCGAGCACCCGCTCGTCGAGGCGTTCGTCCGCGCCGACGCCGTCCAGTGCGGCTACTGCACCCCCGGCCAGGTCGTCTCCGCCGCCGCACTGGTCGCCGCGAACCCGGAGCCGACCCGCGAGGAGATCCGGCACGCGATGGCCGGGAACATCTGCCGCTGCGGCACCTATCCCAAGATCGAGGAGGCGATTCTCAGTTGGCAAGGCTGATCCGCACCGAGAAGGAGGTCGAAGGGCGCTTCGAGGAGGTGTGGATCGTCGTCGAGGAGGATCCGCTCGAGCAGTGGCCGGAGGGGCCGCTCACGGTGGTGGGCCGGCCGGCGCCGCGCAAGGACGCCGGCGAACGAGTCCGCGGCGAGGCGCGCTACACGGCCGACCTCAGGCTCCCGGGAATGCTCCAGGCGGCCGTCCTCCGCTCGCCGCACGCCCACGCGAGGGTGCGGCGCATCGACCTCGCGCCGGCGCTCGCCCTCCCGGGCGTGCGCGCCGCGATCGGCCCGGGCGAGGCGCATGGGCTCGTCGACGAGGCGGGCTTCGCGGGCGCTCCCGTGGCCGCCGTCGCTGCCGACACGTTCCGGCAGGCGCTCGTCGCGGTCGAGGCGATCGACGTCGAGTGGGAGGAGCTCGAGGTCGTGCTCGATCCCGACGCCGCCGTCGAGCGCGGGCTCGTCACCGACGAGGCGCGCCGCTACGAGCGCGGCGACGTCGAGAAGGCGCTCGCCGGCGCGGACGTCGTCGTCGAGGCGACGTACCGGACGCAGACGGTCCTCCACAACTCGATGGAGACGCACCAGGCGATCTGCGAATGGCAGGGCGACACGCTCCACGTCTTCATCTCGACGCAGTACATCTGGGGCATCCGGCAGGCCGTTGCCGAGACCCTCGACATGCCCGAGGACAAGGTGCGCGTCGTCTGCGAGTTCATGGGCGGCGGCTTCGGCTCGAAGAACAGCCCCGACGAGTACACGTTCGTGGCCGCCGAGCTCGCGAAGCGGACGGGCCGTCCGGTGCGCTGCGCGCTCACGCGGCGCGAGGAGAACACCTCGGCGGGGAACCGCAACGCGACCATCCAGCGCCTCCGGGCCGGCGCGCGCCGCGACGGGACGATCGTCGCGCTCGACGGCGAGTTCACGAACTCCGTCGGCTGGTCGGGGTGGAACGCCTCCACCGAGGGGCCGATGCGGATGCTCTACGACTGCGAGAACGTCCGCACCGTCACGCACGGAGCGAAGCTCAACACGCCGCCGATGAAGGCGTTCCGCGCACCGGGCTTCGTCGAGGGGACGTTCGGTCTCGAGTGCCTGCTCGACGAGCTCGCAGCCCGGCTCGACGTCGATCCGCTCGAGCTGCGCCGGCGCAACTACGCGGGCTCGAACGACGGCACGCCGTTCTCCTCGAAGAACCTCGAGGAGTGCTACCGCCGCGCGGAGCCGCACTGGGAGCGACGCCACGAGGTGCATGCGCGATCCGATGCGACGTGGAAGCGCGGCGTCGGGATGGCGAGCCAGATCTGGTACGGCGGCGGCGGCCCTCCGTCGTACGCCTGGCTGCGTCTCGGCTCGGACGGGCGCGCGACCGTGGTCACGGCGATGCAGGACATCGGTACCGGCACGCGCACGGCGATGGCGCAGATCGGCGCCGAGGAACTCGGCCTCCCGCTCGAGCACGTCGAGGTCGTCCTCGGCGACTCCGCCCGGGGACCGTACGCGGCCATCTCGGCCGGATCCTCCACGACGCCGTCGATGGGGCCGGCGGTGCGCGCCGCCGCGGCCGACGCGAAGCGGCAGGTGATCGAGATCGCCGCGCAGCGCTACCACCTCGAGGAGCGAGTGCTCGACGTCCGCGAGGGCAAGGTCGTCTCGGCCGACGGCAACCTCTCGGAGCCGGTCCAGGACGTCGTGGGTCTGCTCGAGGAGGCGCAGATCCTCGGCAAGGGCGCCCGCGGGCCGAACCCGACCGGGATGAGCGTCCTCACGTTCGGCGTCCACGTCGTCGAGGTCGCCGTCGACGTCGAGACCGGCGAGGTGCGCGTCGAGCGCGTCGCGGCGATCCACGACGTCGGGCGCATCATCAACCCGCTCGGCGCGTCGAGCCAGGTGGAGGGCGGCGTGATCCAGGGGATCGGCCACACGCTCTCGGAGGAGCGCCTGCTCGATCCCGAGACCGGCCGCATCCTGACCACGTCGCTGGACGCGTACCGGATGCCGACGATCGCCGACGTGCCGCCGGAGATCATCTGCGAGTTCGTCGACCGGCCCGACGAGCACCTCACGAACCTCGGCTCGAAGGGGCTCGGCGAGCCGCCGATCGTCCCGGTCGCAGCTGCGATCGCGAACGCGATCCGCGACGCCACGGGCGCCGATGTCCACGAGCTGCCGATCTCCCGCGAGGAGATGCTGCGCGCGCTGCGCGAGGCCGAGGAGCGGGCGCGCGAGAAGGAGAAGCGTGGAGCTCCTGCGGCCGTCTAGCGTCGAGGACCTCGACGGCGGAGTCCTCCTCCACGGCGGGACCGAGGTCGTGCCGCTGCTGCGGGACGGGCTGCTCGACGCGGAGCGGCTCGTCGACGTGCGCGGCCTCGTGCCGCGCGGCGTGCACGACGGTGTGATCGGCGCGGGGACGACGCTCGCGGAGCTCGAGGTCGAGCCCGCGATCCCGGACGCGCTGCGCGAAGCCTGCCGGCTCGCGGCGTCACCGCAGCTCCGGAACATGGGCTCCCTCGCGGGCAACCTCCTCCAGGCGACGCGCTGCTGGTACTGGCGGCTCGACTACCCATGCCGCTTGCACGGCGGCGACCGCTGCCAGGCCCGCGACGGAGAGCACCGGGAGCACGCGATCTTCGCGAACGACTTCTGCGCGTCGGCGCATCCGTCGGACGTCGCGGCCGCGCTCGTCGCGCTCGGCGCGCGCCTGCGCACGAACCGGCGGGAGCTCGCAATCGAGGAGCTCTACCGCCTTCCGGACGAGGGCGACCGGAGCACGACAACGCTCGAGGACGGCGAGCTGCTCCTTGGGGTCGAGGTGCCACAGGTGGAGTCGAGCACGTACCTGAAGGCGATGGACCGGAAGCTCTGGTCGTTCCCGCAGGTCGGCGTCGCCGCCGCGCGGGTCGGCGGCGAGACGCGGCTTGCACTGGCCGGAGTGGCGCCGATCCCGTGGCGGATCGGCGGCGTCGAGGAGCTGGACAGGGCGACGCCGCTGCCGCGGACCGAGTGGAAGGTGCCGCTCGCGCAGGCGCTCGTGCGCCGCGCCCTCGCCGCGCTGGCGTGATCGCCGCGGTGGTGCTCGCCGCGGGCGCGTCGTCCCGCTACGGCACGACTCCGCCGAAGCAGGTCGAGCTGCTGCCGAGTGTGCTGGCGGCGCTGCGCGCGAGCTCCGTCGACGAGATCGTGGTCGTGAGCGGGGCGCACGGCCTCCCGGTGGAGAGCGTCCACTGTCCCGACTGGGAGCGCGGCCCCGGCGCCTCGCTCCGCTGCGGTCTCGCGTCCCTCCCGCCCGATGCCGAGGCCGCGGTCGTCGCCCTCGCCGACGGCCCCGAGCTCGACCCGCGCGCCGTGGACCGCGTCGTCGAGGAGTGGCGCGCGAACGGCGGCGACGCGGTCGCCGCGAGCTACGAGGGCGTCCGCCTCCACCCGGTCCTCCTCGCGCGCGCGCTCTGGGACGACGTGCCCGACGAGGGCGCGAAGTCGCTCCCGGCCCGCCTCGTCCCCTGTGACGACCTCACGCCGCCGGGAGACGTCGACTCCCCTACTCGAGCGGGATCCTGAGAGCGGCGAGCTTCTGCCGGAGCTCCGGCGGCATCTGCTCCGTCGCCGCCTTGCGCACGTAGATCCGCAGGCTCTCCTCGAACCGGTAGCGCCTGCGGCATTGCTCGCACTCGTCGAGATGCGCCTCCGCCTTGGCCATCTCCTCGTCGGTGAGGACATGGTCGAGGTACGGCTGCATCATCTCCTCGCAGTGCGCACACGGGTCTTTCATGTCGCCTCCTCCAGGGCGGACTCGGCGAGCTCCCGCTTCAGGATGCGCCGCCCCCGGTGCAGCCTCGACATCACGGTGCCGACCGGGATGTCGAGGATCTGGGCCGCGTCCGCATAGCTGAAGTCGCCGAGGTCGACGAGCACGATCACGTCGCGGAAGTCGTGCGGCACCGCCGAGAGCGCCGACACGATGTCGTCCTGCGACAGCCGCTCCACTACCCGGTCCTCGTCGGAGACGCCGTCCCCGTTCTCGGCGAGCCGGTCGTAGAGGAAATAGTCGTTCGCCTCGAGCGGCTGCATCTGTGGCGCCCGCTGCTGACGCCGCCCGCGGTCGATGTTGAGGTTGGTCAGGATCCGCAGCAGCCACGCGCGCATGTTCGTGCCCGGCTGGAACGAGCGCCAGCTGCGGAAGGCGCGCGCGTACGTCTCCTGCATGAGCTCGTCCGCGTCCTCGCGGGACGACGCGAGGTGGCGGGCGACGCGGTACACCTGGTCGGAGAGGGCGAGCGCGTCCTCCTCGAACCGGACGCGGTCGCGCGCCTCGGTGGCGAGCCGTTGCGCGTCCTCCGGCTCCGCGTCCATGCGGCTCACCGTACCAGCGTGCGCCATTCTCTCCCGAACGGCGCGGGCCACGTTGCTATTCCGCGCGGCCGGGTACGCGACGGCCGTGGACGAGAAACCCGAGACCGAGGAACGCCCCGAGAGCGAGCCCACCTCGCTCGAGGACGGACAGTCGATGGAGCCCGGCAAGGGGCCGCACGACCGGCATCCGGACCTGGAGCAGCTGCACCGCGTCCCGACCCACCGCGAGCAGGACGAGACCGCTAGCGGCTAGACCGCGGCGAGCTCGGGGAAGCCCGACTTCGCGAGCTTCTCGACGATCGCCTCGCGGCTCGTCCGCTCGTCGTCCCAGGCGAGCGTCACCTGACCCATGAGGTTCGCGTTGGCGCCCTCGAGGCCGTCGTGGCCCTCGAGCGCGTGGGCGAGCCGCATCACGCACCGCTCGCAGCGGACACCGGCGACCTGGATCGTCTCGCTCACGGTTGCCACGCCCTCACCCTACCGTCAGGTCTGCGATCTCCCGCACCGCAGCCTCCGGCCCGAGCTCGAGCTGCCGCTCGGCCTCCGGGCCGCCGCCCTCCCGACCGGCCACGTCGCGGCGCGCCGCGTACTCGTGCCGGTCGAACGGCGGGCCGTCGGCGTCCGCGGCGTCCCGGACGAGCCGCTGCACCTCGGCGGCGAGCTCGGCCGTCCGGCGGAGCGACGTGGGCTGGTCGAGGACACGCACCTCGAGCGTCCCGTACTCCGGCCGCGGCCAGGCGTCCCAGTGCCGACGCGTGCTGTCGTCGCGGCTCGCCGCCCGCCAGTCGTCCCAGCTTCCGAGGACCGGCGGGGTCCCGCCGGTCGGCATCTCGAGCAGGATCTGCGAGCGGATCGAGCGCCAGCCGCTGTCGGAGCCGTCCCAGTAGGGAGAGTTCGCGGACGCGGCGAGCAGCTCCGGCAGCTGCGGCAGCACTCCTTCGAAGGCACGCAGGCAGGCGTGGGGATCGGGCACGGACACGTGCACGTGGAGCCCGCAGACGTGCTGCCGGTGGAGGAGCGGGAGCTTCGCCTTCATGCGCTGGTAGCGCTCGACGGGGACGATCGGAACCCGCCCGCGCGCGGTGGGATGCGAGCCCGTGGCGAGCACCGCGAGCCCGTGCTCCGCCGCCCGCTCGGCCACCTCGGCCCGCAGCGAGCGGAGCTCGGCCTCGACCTCCTCGGCCGTGTCGACGACGGTCGTCGTGATCTCGACGAACGACTCGAACAGCTCGGGCTTGATCCGCTCCGTCGCCTCCCCGAACACGCGCGAGAAGCCGTCGCGCGAAGGCGCGAGCGTCTCCGCGTCGACGAGCATCAGCTCCTCCTCGACCCCGAGCGACCAGGCCGGCGCCGAGCCGAAGCGGCTCAGATCCATGGGCCCTACTTGCCGCGGACGCCGTGAACCGGCCGGCCCGCCGCCTCCCAGGCGTAGTACGACGCGCTCGGCCCGAAGTCGATCTCGTAGGAGACGATGTGCGGGTTGCGCCCGACCTCCTTCGCGCGCTGGGCGTGGCGCAGGAGGTTCGGATCGTCCTGCTCCTCCCAGACGAGCACGAGGTGCGCGGCCGTCATGAACTCCGCCACGAACAGGCACCCCGGCGCCGGGCACGGGAACGGATCGGTGCTGACGCAGAACCAGCCGACGTGGTCGTGGCCGTCCTCCGTCCAGAGCTCGTCGGCCTCCTCGGGAATCGCGTGCTCGACGAGCCCGCCTCTGCCCGTGTGGATCTCCCCACGCTCCACCGCGCAAAGGTAGCGACAGCCCCGCGCCCGTCGCCGGTCAATGCAGCAGGAGCGCCCACACGCCGCCGAGTACGGCCGTCCCGACGGCCACCCAGGTGACGTAGTCGCCGATCACGCCGCTGTGGAGCTCGCGCAGCACGTGGATCGGCGGAGCCAACGCACGCTCAGCCACGACCGCGACGGCACGCGGCAGCCGGCGGCGGTAGAGCCCCACTCCGGCGAGGCCCAGCGCGAGCACTGTCGCCCCGGCGCCGTAGAGGAGCGAGTCGAGCGAGGTGTGGCGGATCGTGATCGGGAGGCTCTGCGGCGGCGCCATCGGGCGGCCGCGGAGCACGCGCGCCGTGTACCCGGCACGGTCACGGAAGCGGTCGGCCGCGTACTCCGCTCGCTGGCCGAGCCCGGGCACGACGCTGACCGCCACGCCGAGGACGACGGCCGCGAGCGCGACGCCGAGCAGGAGCGGCCGGAGCACCCGGCGCTCGCGCGGGTCCTCCTCCAGCGCACGGCCGAGCAGCGCGTCGTCGGCGTCTCCCCAGCCGAGGAAGATGCGCGCGCCGGCGCGGAGCAGCGCCGCTCCGGCCAGGGCGGAGCCGAGCCAGAGCAGCGGGAGGACCCACGGTCTCCCGAGCTCGGTGGCGCCGTCGTCGATGAGCCCGTGTCCGAGGTAGATGCCGACGTACGGCGTTCCAACGAGCCCGATCGTCGCGGCGAACCAGGCGACCGCGGGCGCCCAGGAGCCGCGGCTGCGCCCGCGCAGCTTGAGCTCGTCGATCGCGCCGTGATCGACGTGGAGGATGCCCGCCAGGAAGAAGAGGCCGGCCGTGAGGAGGGCATGCGCGAGGAACATCAGCTCGGCGCCCGCGAGTCCGGCCGAGTCGAGCAGGCCGATTCCCGCGAGCATGATCCCGATGTGGCAGAGGACCGAGTAGGCGAGCATCCGCTTCAGGTGCCGCTGGAGGAAGGCCATCGTTCCCGTCAACACGGCGGTCACGAGCCCGAGCCAGAGCAGCACGTCTCCGACCGCGTGGCCGTGTCCGAACGGCGCGTCGAACACGGTCCAGTAGAGACGGGCGACCCCGATCAGGCCGATGTCGGTCATCACGCCGCCGAGCACCGCGCACACGGGCGCGGGCGCCACCGCATAGGCGTCGGCCGCCCAGAGATGGAACGGAACCACCGCCCCTTTGATAAGGACGCCGCAGAGAAGAAGCGTCATGGCGACGATCACGAGCCCTCCCGCGGGGCCGTGCAAGAGCGTCCGCCCGATCTGGGCGAGGTTGAGGGCACCCGTGCGCGCGTAGAGGAGCGCGATCCCGACCGCGAACAGGTAGCCGCCGACGCTGTTCGTGATCGCGAAGTTGACCGCGCCCTGCACCGGACCAAGGCGGTCCACCTCGAAGCCGGTGAGCGCGTACGCGGCGACGCCCATCAACTCGAGCCAGACGAAGAGATTGAACAGGTCGCCGGACATCGCAAAGCCGCACATCGCCCCGAGAGCGACGAGCATCAGCGCGTCGAAGAGGCGCGCTGCCTCGCGCAGGAACGTCAACGAGTAGATGAGGGCGAGCGTGACGACCAGGCCGATCACGGCGCACATCCCGGCCGCGAGCGGGTCCACCGCGAAGTCGATGCCGAGCGCCACGCCGCCGTGGGTCTTCCAGCCGCCGAACCAGTGCACGACCTCCTGGCTCTCGACCTGCCAGAGGAGGACGAAGGCGAACGCCGTCGTCGCCGCGGAGGAGGCGACGACGAGCGCGTCCTGGACCTTGGCGGGCGTGACGTGGTCGAGTCCGGCGACGAGCGCGGCCGCGACCAGCGGGATCGCCACGAGCAGTGGAGGGATCCAGGTCATCCCGAGACGTCGGCGATCTCGTCCGGGTCGACGGAGCCCGAGAGCCGGTGGGCGTCGAGAGCCAACGCGAGGATGAGCGCGACGACGACGACACTGACGACGACGTCCGTGAGAGTGAGGGCCTGCACGACCGGGTCGACCGCGGTCGTCCCGAGCGGGATGCCCTTGAAGATCGGCGCCTTCCCGTGCCTGACGTATCCGACCGACAGCAGGAGGACGTAGCTCGACGACTGGGTCACGGTGAGGCAGATCGCCAGGTGGATGAGGTTCCGGCTCGTCGCGACGCCGGCTAGACCGACGAGGCACAGCCAGGCCGCGACCGCGTAGGGCAGATAGCTCACGACTGCACGTCCTCCGGCTCGAGCGGGACGACGTACGTCTCGAGGAACTCGGCGAACAGGAGGAGCATCGCCACGGTCACGGCGATCCCCGACGCGGCATTGAGGATCCCGATGCTGCCAGCCGAGAGCAGTGTCCCGGTCTCGCCGTAACCGAACAGGTTGGTGAGGAATGCCATGCCGGCGACGAGCGCGGCGAGCCCGGTGACGACGTAGCCGCCTGCTCCGATCCCCTCCAGCGGGTCGAGCATGTGCTCGTTGCGGAACGGGCCGTAGTCGCGGTGACTGCCAACGAGGTAGAGAACCAGGATCGCCCCGGCGAGGACGACGCCGCCGGGGAAGCCGCCTCCTGGTGTGATGTAGCCGAAGGCGACGAGCCAGAGGCCGACGAGAAGACCGCCGCCGACCATGACGACGCCGACAAGCCGGACCGCGTCGCTACGGAGGCGCCGCGTCCGCCGTTCCGCCCGCCTCGCGCCCGCTTCGTCGCGCAGCAAGAGCGTCACCCCGATGACCGAGGCATAGAGGATGAACTCCTCTCCCATCGTGTCGATCCCGCGCACGTCGAACGTCGTCCCCATCACCACGTTCGTGGTGTGACGTAGCGGCACGACGATCCGGTTGAGCACGAAGCCGTACGGACCGCGGTAGTCGCCGAACTTGGGAAGGCCCGCGATCGCCCATGCGAAGAGGGCGCCGTTGCCGAGCAGCGCAGGGGCGAGCAGCGCCATCCGCACGCGCCTACTCATCCTTCGTCTCCTCCGGTCGTCGCCGATCGCCGCGGACGCGGGCCACGGCGGCAAGGATCACGAGCGGGTACGCGATGCCCGAGACGACGAGCATCGACAGCGCCGGATCAGGTGCCTGGAGCACGACGAAGAGACAAACGAGCGTGACCCCGTAGATGCCGTTGACGAGGGCCTGGCGAAGCGGGTCGCGCGTGAGCACGACGAGCGGCGCGCCGAGCGCCACGACAGCGAACACGACGGCCTGAAGCGGCACGAGCGTGGCGGCAGCGATCACGCTTCGAAGTCCGGGTCGTCGAGCCGGTGTGCGGCCCGCGCGGTCGTGATCACGAGAGCCGGGTTGAGGAGGAAGAGCAGCGCGACGGCAGCGATCGCCTGGATGCCTCCCGAGCTCAGGTGCTCGCGGACGAGCGTGGCGGCCAGGATGAGGAAGGCCGGCACCGTCGTGCACGCGGCGGCGTAGTGGAGGCGGTCGAGCGTCGTTCGCATGACGAGGATTCCCGCGACGCAGAGCAGCTGAGCGGCGACGCCGAGCGCGAGCAGAACGTCGACGGCGAGATCTGACGCATGCATCAGGTCGAGCGGCCGAGGAAGCGTGCGAAGACGAGGCAGCCGATCCAGGAGGCGACGGCGGCGATGATGGGAACGGTGAAGAACGTGGACTGACCGAGCCCGACGGAGAGGCAGAGAAGGATCATCGTGACGATGGCGCCCGCTGCCTCGAGCGCGACGAGGCCGTCGATCGGGCTTCGGAACGAGGCGACGAGGATGAGCGGCGCCAGCGCGGCGATCAGGACGGTCGCTGCGACGAGGAAGGCATTCACGTCGGGCTCTCCGACCGGCGGTAGCGGACGAGGTCGTGCAAGAGGACAGTGCGCTTCTGCGGATCGACGTCGATCGGGTACGCGTTCGGGCTGTAGCTCGCGACGAGAGTCGTCCAGGCGCGCGCGCCCACGCCCTCGGTGCCGGCCGCCCCGCCCGCGAACTCCCGCGACACGAGTTGTCCCCGGACGACGCGCCGACGCGCCACACTCTTCACCAGCGCCCAGACGACGATCCCGAAGTCCACGAAGACCATGCCGAGCGCCTGTGGCAGGTCGACGAGACCGCGGAGCGACACACGGGCACGGAAACCGGTTCGCGTGCGTCCGTACTCGGCGAGGCTGGCGGCGATGGTGGCCGCGACCGCGGCTGCCACCAGCTCCTGCCGATTCCACTCGCCGACGAGCAGGAACCAGAACCAGAAGAGGCCGAGCCACCAGGCGAGCCAGGCGAAGACGTGCTTCACGCGGCGCGTATCCCCGCTTGGCGACAGCGCGAATCTCCGCAGCAAGAACGAGGGCCCGTCAGGGGACGGGCCCTCGTTCTCGGGCGGGGTGGGATGAGTGCTGCGTTACTGGCCCTGCTTGATGCCCGGCTCCGCCCACGGGAGTTCGACCGCCTGGAGCGGCTGCCGGCCCGGGACGTTCCGGTCCTTCTTGAAGTGGCCCGTCGGGAGGATCGTGCGCTTTGTCATCGCCGTCAGCGACATCGCCAGCACCATGTAGGCGGCGAGACCCGCCGAGACGACGAACAGCACGCCGCCGGCGCCGAGCCAGCCGTTGCCGATCCCGGAGATGAACCAGCCGGCGGACGAGAGGCCCGAGCCCACCGCGAGCGTCCACAGGACGGCCGCGATGCCGAGGCTCTCGAACGTCGCGGCGAGCGCCGCGATGCCTGTCATGTAGGCGAGGCCCAGGAACCACAGGGCGAGGGCGTCGTTCGCCGCGCCGGGAACGGGCGCCGGGATCTTCCCTGAGATGATGAAGATCTGCAGCAGCCCGAAGGCAATCCAGAACGCGCCCCACATGCCGTGCGCGACGGTCGCGACGACGTCACGGGCGCGATAGGACCACATGCCGGCTGCGAACTGCGCGATGCCGCCGAACGTCATCGCGAACAGGCCCACCACGCCCATGTCGGACCAGTGGCCGACCCAGCCGGCCTGGATGAGTGCCACCATCGCCGTCGCCACCGAGAAGCCCGCGAGGCCGAGCGCGGACGGCGCCGCGATCGGCTGGAGGAACACGCGCGGGCGGGCGAAGCCGTCGCGCCAGGCCTCCTCGTCGCGGAGCGCGACGCCGGCGGAAGCGTGCTCTCTACGCTCATCGATCGTGCTCATAAGGCACCGACCCCTTTCTGCTTCGTTGCACGTTCCTTCGTATTCCGTTGCTCTTTCGGGTGCCCGGCTCCCCGGCCGGGAAACCTCAGGAAAAGCCGCGACTGCGATGTACATCGCAACCCGTTTACACGGCTGCGCGGATCGGAAAGAGGATGGTGATGGCGCTCTCCAAGCTGCTCGAGTCGTGGCCGGCGCTCCGGCAGCTCCGCGAGGGCGATCCGCGCGGGCTCGGCAAGGCGGTGCAGTCGCCGCGCTCGAAGGGACTCGTGCCGCGCATCGACGAGGCGGAGCACGTCGTCCACTCCATCTGCCCCTACTGCGCCGTGGGCTGCGGGCAGCTCGTCTACGTCAAAGAGGGGGACGTCACCCATATCGAGGGCGACCCCGCCAGCCCGATCTCACGCGGCCGGCTGTGCCCCAAGGGACAGGCCTCGAAGAGCTTCGTCCAGAGCCCGCTGCGCGAGTACAAGGTCAAGTACCGGCGGCCGTACGGCACCCGCTGGGAGGAGCTCTCGCTCGACGACGCGATGGACATGATCGCCGAGCGGATCATCCGGACGCGCGCCGACACCTGGGAGTGGGAGACCGAGCAAGGCGCTCCCGCCAATCGGACGATGGCGATCGGCAACCTCGGCGGCGCGACCCTGGACAACGAGGAGAACTACCTCATCAAGAAGCTGATGACCGGCCTCGGGATCGTCCAGGTCGAGAACCAGGCCCGCATATGACACAGCTCCACGGTGCCCAGTCTGGGCACCTCGTTCGGACGAGGCGGGGCCACGACGTTCCAGCAGGACCTGCAGAACGCGGACTGCATCGTGATCATGGGCTCGAACATGGCCGAGAACCACCCGGTGGGCTTCCAGTGGGTGATGGAGGCCAGGGAGCGCGGGGCGAAGGTCATCCACGTCGACCCGCGCTTCACCCGCACGAGCGCGATGGCGACGAAGCACGTCGGCATCCGCGCCGGTAGCGACATCGCCTTCCTCGGCGGCGTCGCCAACTACATCCTCCAGAACGACCTGTACTTCAGGGAGTACGTCGAGAAGTACACGAACGCGCCGGTGATCATCGACGAGGAGTTCGCCGGCCCCGAGGACCTCGACGGCCTCTTCTCGGGGTGGGACCCGGAGGAGGGCGAGTACGACGTCCAGTCGTGGATGTACGAGGGGATGGAGCTGCACGGCTCGGCGGGGCAACGCGAGGAGGGCTTCGACCCCACGAAGGGCGAGGCGTCGGGGCACGGCGGCCACGGCGGCGGCCTCCACCACGGCGAGCCGCCGTCGGAGGACGAGACGATGCAGCACCCGCGCTGCGTCCTCCAGCTGCTCAAGAAGCACTACCGGCGCTACACGCCCGAGTTCGTGGCCGACACCTGCGGCTGCTCGGTCGAGGACTTCCTCGAGGTCTGCGAGACGCTGGTCGCCAACTCGGGCCGCGAGCGGACGAGCGCCTTCTGCTACGCGGTCGGCTGGACGCAGCACACGGTCGGCGTCCAGATGATCCGCTCCGCGGCCGTCGTGCAGCAGCTGCTCGGGAACATCGGCCGGCCCGGCGGCGGGATCATGGCGCTGCGCGGGCACGCGTCGATCCAGGGCTCGACGGACATCCCGACGCTCTACAACATCCTCCCCGGCTACCTGCCGATGCCGCACACGGAGAAGTACGGCGACCTCGACACGTACATCGACGCGAACACGTCGCCGACCGGGTGGTGGGGCCACTTCCGCGCCTACTTCGTCAGCCTGATGAAGGCGTACTTCGGCGAGAACGCCAACGCCGACAACGACTTCCTCTTCGAGTCGCTGCCGCGCATCGACGACGACAACTCCGCCTACTGGACCGTCCGGCAGATGCTGGAGGGGAAGGTGAGGGGCTACATCATCGCGGGCGAGAACCCGGCCGTCGGCCACGCGAACGGCAAGGCGCACCGGCTCGGGCTCGCGAACCTCGACTGGCTCGTCGTCCGCGACATCGTCGAGATCGAGTCCGCCTCCTTCTGGTACGACAGCCCCGAGGTCGAGTCGGGCGAGCTCGAGGCCGAGGGGATCCGGACGGAGATCTTCTTCCTCCCCGCGGCGGCGCACACCGAGAAGGACGGCTCCTTCACGAACACGCAGCGGCTGCTCCAGTGGCACTGGCAGGCGGTCGAGCCGAAGGAGGACTGCCGCTCGGACCTCTGGTTCTACTTCCACCTCGGCCGGCTGATCAAGCAGAAGCTCGAGGACTCGGACGAGGAGCGCGACAAGCTGATCAAGGCGCTCCGCTGGGAGTACCCGACCCACTCCGGCATCCAGGAGCCCGACGCAGAGGCGGTGCTGCAGGAGATCAACGGCCGGGAGATCGAGAGCGGCAGGTTCCTCTCCGGCTATCCCGAGCTGAAGGACGACGGCTCGACCCTCTGCGGGTGCTGGATCTACTGCGGCTGCTTCGAGAACGGGATCAACCAGACGGCGCGCAAGAAGCCGCACTGGGAGCAGGACAGCCACGTCGCCCCCGAGTGGGCCTGGGCCTGGCCCGCGAATCGCCGGATCATCTACAACCGCGCCTCCGCGGACCCCGACGGCAACCCGTGGTCGGAGCGCAAGCGCTACGTCTGGTGGGACGGCGACGAGGGGAAGTGGACCGGTCTCGACGTCCCCGACTTCGAGGAGGACAAGGAGCCCGGCTACGTGCCGCCCGACGACGCGCAGGCCGAAGAGGCCATCGCGGGCGACCATCCGTTCATCATGCAGGCGGACGGTCGCGCCTGGCTCTACGTCCCGCAGGGCCTCGAGGACGGGCCGCTCCCGACGCACTACGAGCCGCACGAGTCGCCGTTCGACAACCCCCTCTACCCCCAGCGCGCGAACCCGCGGCGCCAGCAGAACGAGGACCTCGCCGAGGATCCCTACAACCCGGTCGCGGGCGAGCCGGGGGCGGAGCTCTATCCGTACGTCGTCACGACGTACCGGCTGACCGAGCACCACACGGCCGGCGGGATGACGCGCTCCGTGCCCTTCCTCGCGGAGCTGCAGCCGGCGATGTTCTGCGAGGTGCATCCGGACCTCGCCCGGGAGATCGGGCTCGAGCACGGAGGCTGGGCGACGATCTACACCACGCGCTCTGCGATCGAGGCGCGCGTCCTCGTCACCGACCGCGTGCGCCCGCTGACGATGAAGGACGGCCGCCGCGTCCACCAGATCGGGCTGCCCTACCACTGGGGCAAGCGCGGGCTGATCACCGGCGACTCCGCCAACGACCTCGCGCACATGGCGCTCGACCCGAACGTCCACATCCAGGAGGTGAAGGCGTTCACGTGCGGGATCCGGCCCGGCCGCAGGCCGCGCGGACCGGAGCTCCCCCGCTTCGTCACCGAGTTGCGCGACCAGGCGCATTCGCGCCGGGACCAGGAGCCCCGCGTGGAGCCCGAGGAAGTGAGGGACACCTCGTGAACGTGCTGGCGAGCTTGATGGAGCCGGCCGGGACGCCCGACGGCTGGGAGGCGTACGGCGACGACCGGAAGGAGCGCGTCGGCTTCTTCACCGATACCTCGGTCTGCATCGGCTGCAAGGCGTGCGAGGTCGCGTGCAAGGAGTGGAACCTCATCCCCGAGGACGGGCGCGTGTGGACCGGCGAGTCGTACGACCACACCTCGCAGCTCGACGCGAACACCTGGCGGCACGTGGCCTTCGTCGAGCAGCGCAAGCCGCTGCTCACGAACGGGGACGGAGCGGAGCTCGGCGTCGACACGGTCGGCGACGGGGGCACGGGCCTCCGCTGGCTCATGGAGTCGGACGTCTGCAAGCACTGCACGCACGCCGCGTGCCTCGACGTTTGCCCGACCGGCTCGCTCTTCCGCACCGAGTTCGGCACGGTGGTCGTCCAGCAGGACATCTGCAACGGCTGCGGCTATTGCGTCCCCGCCTGCCCGTTCGGCGTGCTCGACAAGCGGCACCTCGCGGCCACGACCGATCCCCCGCCGGCGATTCTCGGCCGCAAGGAGGACGGGCGGGTGTGGAAGTGCACGCTCTGCTACGACCGGCTCAAGGGCGGCCACGAGCCGGCGTGCGCCAAGGCCTGCCCCACGAAGTCGATCCAGTTCGGCCCGCTCGAGGAGCTCCGGGAGCGCGCCGACGCGCGGCTCGCGAAGCTCGACGCCGAGGGCTGGAACGGCGCCCAGCTCTACGGCCGCGATCCCGACGACGGCGTCGGCGGCTTCGGCGCCTTCTTCCTCCTGCTCGACGACCCCGAGGTCTACGGCCTGCCGCCGGACCCGGTCGTGACGACGCGCGACCTGCCGGAGATGTGGACGAACATGCTCGCCGCCGCGGGCGCGCTGCTCGCGGGCGTGACCGCACTGACCCTGCTCGGAGGCCGACGCTGACGGAGACGACCTTCCATCTGGACGGCTCGCCTTCGATCACCGCGGCGGGCACCGAGATGCGCTCGTACTACGGCCGGCCGATCATCAAGGAGCCGACGTGGACGTGGGAGATCCCGACCTACTTCTTCACGGGCGGGCTCGCCGGGGCCTCGTCCGTGCTCAGCTCGGCGGCGAGGGTGACCGGAAACGACGCGCTCGCCCGGAGAGCGCTCTACGTCGGCGCCGTCGCGGATCTCGTCTCGCCGGTGCTGCTCATCTCCGACCTGGGGCGGCCGGAGCGCTTCCACCACATGCTCCGCGTGGTCAAGGTCACGTCGCCGATGAACCTCGGCTCCTGGGTGCTGCTGGTCAACGGCGGGGCCACCACGACGGCTGCGATGCTGCAGCTCCTCGGCAAGTGGAAGCCGCTGCGAATCGCGGCCTCGATCGTCGCAGCGCTTGCAGGCCCCCCGCTCGCGACGTACACGGGGGTCCTCGTGGCGGACACGGCCGTGCCCGTCTGGCACGAGGCGCGCCACGAGCTGCCGTGGATCTTCGGGGCGAGCGCCGCTGCCAGTGCGGGCGCCGCCGCCTCGATGTTCGTCCACCCGAGGGACGCCGGGCCTGCACGGCGGATCGCCGTCGCGGGCGTCCTCGCCGAGGGCGCGTTGATGCAGGCGATGGAGCTGCGGCTCGGGACGGTCGGCGAGGTCTACCACCAGGGCGAGGCCGGGAAGCTCTCCTGGGCCGCGAAGGGGCTGTCGGTGGCGGGGGCCGCGCTGCTCGCGACGCGCGGGCGTAAGAGCCGCGCCTCGGCCGTCCTCGGCGGCGCGCTGGTGTGCGCCGGCGAGCTCTGCCTCCGCTGGTCCGTGTTCAAGGCGGGCTTCCAGTCGGCGCGCGACCCGAAGTACGTCGTCGAGTCGCAGCGGCAGCGGATCGAGAAGGACGGGACAAACGCGACGACGAAGCCGGGAGAGAATCCCGCTCCGCCGGGTCGCGGGGCGTGAGGGACGCCCCGGGCGCGACCCCCCTCCCGATCACCTTCCTCGGCCTGACGATCGCGACGACGCTGTACGCAGGGTTCGAGACGCAGATCCTTCCCAGGGCCGACTTCCACACTGTCGGCTGGCTGGTTCTCGCCATCCCCGTGCCGATGCAGTTCCTCCCTGCCGTCTGGGGACTGATCCGGGGACAGCTCGCGGCGGCGACGGCATCCTCGGTTCTCGGCGCGACGTGGCTCGCGCTCGCGCTCGCCACGATCACTGGTCCGGTCGGCGCACCCGGCCCCTCGAGGGCGGAGAGCCTGCTGTTGTTCGCGTCGGCCGCCGCGCTCCTCGTCTCGATCACGACGGAGGTCGTCGCCGGCAAGCTCGTGACGGCCGCCGTGTTGCTCACGGCCTCCTGCCGTTTCGCGCTCACCGGCGTCTCGGGACTCACGCACGCGGAAGGCTGGGTCACCACGGCCGGAGTCGTGGGCTTCGTCCTCGCGGGCGTGGCGTTCGCGGGCGCGTTCTTCTTCGAGCTGCGGAGCGCGCTCAGCCGGACCTGACGGCGCCGCTCTCCGGACGCGCCCGGGTGTAGGCGTCGCCGCCGGGGGGCGCGCCGCTCTCCTCCCGCGGCGAGTGGGGCTCCTCGCGCTCGTACGGCGGCTGGACGCTCACGAGCTGCTCCGCCACCTCGTCGATGGTGTCGTACGAGCGGTCGGGGAGCCGCTGCAGCATGGCGACCTGCTCGCCCGTGGCGCCCTGGTGCAGCGCGTACTGCACGAGCGTCGAGAGGTCGCTCGGGAGCGGCACTCCCTCCAGCAGCACCTGCAGCTCCGCGACGCTCGACTGCTCCACACCGGGGTCTTGCCGCAACGGGCCGCCCGGGAAACGGCCGGCTACCAGTCCGGCTGGAAGTTCCAGCCCTTCTTCGAGCTCACGTACAGGATGTGCCGGGTGCCCGTGCCGTCGGGCCGGATCTCCTTCACGTAGTCGCCGGCGACGAAGACGATCCATTGGCCGTCCGGAGACCAGCTCGGCTGGTCGCCGTACAGCCCGAGCGAGCGGTAATGCCTGGTGACGACGTTCAGCAGCTCGAGCTTGCCGTGCGAGTTGAAGGCGAGCCGACTGCTGTCGGGCGACCACCCGAGGTTCATCCCGGTTGCGTTCCCCAGAACGTGGATCCGGTGGGTCTTCGTCGAGAGCAGGTAGATCCGGTCCGGCGCGACCGCGCCGACGAAGGCGATCCAGCGGCCGTCCGGCGACCAGACCGGATCGGTCGCGCCCGTGACCGCGTACGTCAGGCGGGTGACCTGACCGGTGCGCACGCTCGCGAGGTACAGCTGCGTGCGGCCGCCGTTGCTCCCGGTGAAGGCGGAGAAGACGATCTGCCGGCCGTTCGGCGACCAGTCCAGGCTGGGAACCTCGTCCTCGCCGTAGAGCCCGGGAGCGATCGCAGACCGCACGAGCACCCGCTGGTGCGAGCCGTCGGCGTTCATCAGCCAGATCTGGGAGCTCGTGTGGGCCCTCGGGCGGACGAACGCGATCTGCCGCCCGTCGGGCGACCATCTCGGGGAGGTCTCCGTGACCTTGTCGTGGGTGAGGACTCGCAGGTGCGAGCCGTCGGCGTCGACCACCGCGATCTCACCGCGGCCGCAGTCGACCGGAATCTTCCCGCCGCCGCCGTTCGCGTCGTTCGTCAGGCAGAAATGATTCATGCCGAACACGATCCGACCGGTGGGCATCGAGCCGCCGGCCGAGGCCACGCCTGCGGGCAGTGCCATACACGCGAGTGCAGTCACCACGAAGCGTTTCATCGGCCGGAACCTACAACGGCCTTGTTATGGCGGAGTAACGATTTTGGAACTGTTTTGCGACGCGGCAAACAGGTACTTCGGCGACATGGAGCTCGGCTTCGCCCTCTCCTCCGAAGACCATCCGCCGAACGAGCTCGTCCGCCAGGCGCAGATCGCCGAGCGGGCCGGCTTCACGTTCGCGCTGATCTCCGACCACTTCCACCCGTGGGTGAGCGACCAGGGCCACAGCCCCTTCGTCTGGTCGACGCTCGGCGGGATCGCGCAGGCGACCGAGAAGATCCGCCTCGGCACCGGCGTGACCTGCCCGCTGATCCGGATCCATCCCGCGATCGTCGCCCAGGCCGCGGCAACGGTGGCGGCGATGATGCCCGGCCGCTTCTTCCTCGGCGTCGGCACCGGCGAGAACCTCAACGAGCACGTGACCGGCGCACGCTGGCCGCTGCCGTCGGAACGGCTCGAGATGCTCGAGGAAGCGGTCGAGCTGATCCGGAAGCTGTGGAGCGGCGA
The DNA here is from genome assembly GCA_036526375.1 of Gaiellaceae bacterium. GTDB lineage: Bacteria > Actinomycetota > Thermoleophilia > Gaiellales > Gaiellaceae > Palsa-739. The sequence goes on from DATCYP010000017.1 coordinate 33,330, forward strand.
GGACGTGACGCACCGCGGCGAGCACTACACCGTGGAGCAGGCCAGGCTGTACACGCTCCCCGAGGAGCCGCCCGAGATCTTCGTCGCGGCCGCCAAGCCGCAGGCGGCCGAGCTGGCCGGACGCATCGGCGACGGCCTCATCTCCACCGCTCCCGACGACGAGGTCGTCTCCGGCTTCGAGGAGACCGGCGGCGCCGGCAAGCCGAAGCTCGGCATGATCCACGTCGCCTATGACGAGGACGAGGAGGCCGGCCACGAGCGCGCGCACAGGCTCTGGCCGAACCTCGCGCTCGCCGGCTCGGGAGGACAGGAGCTGCCGGCGCCGCGCGATTTCGAAGAATCGGCCGCGAACGTCACGGTCGCCGACGTCGCCGAGTCGACCCCCGCCGGCCCGGACCCGGAGCCGTACCTCGAGCTGATCCGCTCCTACGAGGACGCCGGCTTCACGCACGTCTACGTGCACCAGATCGGCGACAACCAGGAGGAGTTCGCCGAGTTCGCACGCCGGGAGCTACTGAGCCGCCTCTAGACTCGAAGCATGGAGCAACTGCGAGTCGGCGACGAGAGCTTCGGGTTCCACAGGCTCGACGCCGCCGCCGCCCGGCTCCCGTACACGCTCAGGATCCTGCTCGAGAACGTCCTCCGCGCAGGCGCCGAGGAGGAGGCCGCGGCGGTCGCGGGCTGGGTCGCCGAGGCGGAGCCGTCGCACGAGATCTCGTTCCATCCCGCGCGCGTCCTGCTGCAGGACTTCACGGGCGTGCCTGCGGTCGTCGACCTCGCCGCGATGCGCGACGCGATGCGCGACCAGGGCGGCGACCCGGAGGCGATCAACCCGCAGATCCCGGCCGAGCTCGTGATCGACCACTCCGTCCAGGTGGACGAGTTCGCGTCGCGGCTCGCGATCGAACGGAACGTCGAGCTCGAGTTCGAGCGGAACCGCGAGCGCTACGCGTTCCTCCGCTGGGGACAGGGCGCCTTCGACAACTTCCGGGTCGTTCCACCGAACACCGGCATCTGCCACCAGGTCAACCTCGAGTACCTCGCGCGCGTCGTCGAGGTGCGCGACGGAGTCGCGTTCCCCGACACGCTCGTCGGCACGGACTCGCACACGACGATGGTCAACGGGCTCGGCGTGCTCGGCTGGGGCGTCGGCGGGATCGAGGCCGAGGCGGCGATGCTCGGCGAGGCGTTGTCGATGCTCGTACCGCAGGTCGTGGGCTTCCGGCTGACCGGCGCGCTGCGCGAGGGGGCGACGGCCACCGACCTCGTCCTCACCGTGACCGAGATCCTCCGCCGCACCGGCGTGGTCGGGAAGTTCGTCGAGTACTTCGGGCCCGGCGTCGGCTCGCTCGCCCTCGCCGACCGCGCGACCCTCGGGAACATGAGCCCCGAGTACGGCGCGACGTGCGGCTTCTTCCCCGTCGACGACGTGACGCTCGAATATCTGCGCCTCACGGGCCGGCCGCGGGAGCGGATCGCGCTCGTCGAGGCGTACTGCAGGGAGAACCTGCTCTGGCACGAGCCGGAGGAGCACCCGGAGTACTCGGAGGTCGTCGAGCTCGACCTCGGCGACGTCGAGCCCTCGCTCGCGGGCCCCCGCCGGCCGCAGGACCGCGTCCCGCTCGACAATGCGAAGGAGGCGTTCATCGAGTCGCTCGGCACCTTCGGCGTCGGCTACACGAACGGGACGTACGACAAGGCCGTCGCCGACTCGTTCCCAGCGAGCGACCCGACGACCGGCGACGGCGTGGCCGACACCGACCCGGTCCCCGCGCACACCGCGACGGTCGAGAAGAAGCGGGTTCCGGTCGAGGGCGAGGACTACGCGCTCGAGCACGGCTCGGTCGTGATCGCCGCGATCACGTCCTGCACGAACACATCGAACCCGTCGGTGATGATCGCCGCCGGCCTCCTCGCGCAGAAGGCGGTCGAGCGCGGGCTGGAGCGACGGCCGTGGGTCAAGTCCTCCCTGGCACCGGGGTCGAAGGTCGTGAGCGAGTACTACCGGGCCTCCGGCCTCGACAGGTACCTCGACGAGCTCGGCTTCAACACGGTCGGCTACGGCTGCACGACCTGCATCGGGAACTCCGGCCCGCTGCCGGAGCCCATCAGCGCCGCGGTCGCCGACGGAGACCTCGTCGTCTGCGCCGTCCTCTCCGGCAACCGAAACTTCGAGGCGCGCATCCACGGCGAGGTGAAGGCGAACTACCTCGCGTCCCCGCCGCTCGTCGTCGCGTACGCGCTCGCGGGGCGGATGGACGTCGACCTCGTGAACGAGCCGCTCGGGCAGGGCTCGGACGGCGAGGACGTGTTCCTCAGCGACCTCTGGCCGAGCCGGGACGAGATCGACGCGGTCATCGGCCGGTCGGTCCAGGGCGAGATGTTCTCCTCCACCTACGCCGACGTCTTCACCGGCGACGAGCGCTGGCGCGGGCTCGACACTCCGGAGGGCGAGCTGTACGACTGGGATCCCGCGTCGACCTACGTGCGCCTGCCGCCGTACTTCGACGGGATGCCGCGAGAGCCGGAGCCCGTCGCCGACGTCGAGGGCGCGCGCTGCCTCGTCCTGCTCGGCGACTCCGTCACGACCGACCACATCTCTCCTGCCGGCGCGATCCGGCCGGACTCGCCGGCCGGGAAGTACCTGATCGACCACGGCGTCGAGCGGCGGGAGTTCAACTCCTACGGCGCCCGCCGCGGCAACCACGAGGTGATGGTGCGCGGCACGTTCGCGAACGTCCGTCTCAGGAACCTGCTCGTCCCGGGGAGCGAGGGGACGTGGACCGTGCACGTGCCGAGCGGCGAGGAGGGGACGATCTACGAGGTCGCCGAGCGCTACCGCGCCGAAGGCGTGCCGACGATCGTGATCGCCGGCAGGGAGTACGGCTCGGGCTCCTCGCGCGACTGGGCGGCGAAGGGCCCGAACCTGCTCGGCGTGCGCGCCGCGATCGCCGACTCGTACGAACGGATCCACCGTTCGAACCTGCTGATGATGGGGATCGCGCCGCTCCAGTTCATGCCCGGCGAGAACGCCGAGTCGCTCGGGCTCACCGGCCGCGAGGAGTTCTCCGTCACCGGGCTCGAGGGAGCCGACGCCGACGAGGTGACCGTGCGCGCCGACGACAGGGAGTTCCGCGCCCGCCTCCGCCTCGACACGCCGCGCGAGCGCGAGTACTTCCGCCACGGCGGCATCCTCCAGTACGTGCTGCGGCGCCTACTCTCCGGGTAGGCCGTGGACGGACCGCTGGTGGTGATCGTCACCGGACCGCCGGCGTCGGGGAAGACGACGGTCGCGAAGCAGCTTGCGGCGCGGCTTCGGTTGCCGCTGATCGCGAAGGACACGATCAAGGAGGCGCTCTTCGACGCGCTCGGCGCCGGCGACCTCGCCTGGTCACAACGGCTCGGGGAGGCGACCTACCTCGCCATGCTCACGCTCGCGGAGGACACGGTCGCCGCCGGTGCGAGCCTCGTGCTCGAGGCGAACTTCGTCCGCGGCGGCGAGTTCGCGACGCGGCTCGCGGCGCTGCCGGCGCGCTTCGTCCAGATCCACTGCAGCGCCCCGCTCGAGGTGCTGGTCGAGCGCTATCGCAGTCGCGAGCGCCATCCGGGCCACGTCGACTCGGAGCGGATCGACGCGTTGCGCAGGGCCGTCGAGACGGGACGGCACGATCCGCTCGACCTGCCGGGCGAGACGATCCGGATCGACACGACGAGCACGAGCTTCGACGCCGTGTGGCCACGGATCGCCGCGGCCAGCAACTGAACCGAACGGGGCGGCGCCGGCTTGGGCTGTCGACCGGCACCGCCCCGAACTTGCCGGCTAGTGCAGAAGGTTGAGCGTGTTGCTGCCGTCGTCGACGAAGTAGAGGCCGGAACCCCCGGGCACGACCGCGAGCCCGAACAACGTGCCGTTGCCGGGCAGCCCGGGCGGAACCGGGGTGTTGTCGAGCACCTTGACTGCGACCTGCACCCCGGCCCGGGTCGTCTCGACCAGGTTGCCGTCGCCTCCGTTGACGGTCAGGATGTCGCCGCCTGGAGCGATCGCGAGCCCGAGCGGGTCGTTCAGACTTCCGCCGGTCGAGACCGTCTTGCCCGCGGCGGAATCCCGACGGGTCGTGACCGCGTGCCTGATCGCCGCGATCCGGTTGGCGGCGCTGTCTGCAACATAGAGCGTGCCGTTGCGGCCCAGGCCGAGCCCGGTCGGACCGACGACCAGAGCAGCGGGATCGGTTCGCTCCGGGAACCCCGTGCCGATCGTGGTGATCGAGTGGATCCTCGGCGTATGCCGCTGGAGATTCCGCAGGTCGATCCGGACGACGGTGCCTCCATCGACCGTGGCCCCGTTCGCCGCGACCGTACCGTTGAGCACATTGGTCACGAACAGGTCCGCATTGCCGCGGCGGTCGACTGCGGTCATGTCCCACGGGCCGTTGATAGCCCCGCCGGAGATCGTCTTGACCGGGTTGCCGAACCTGTCGAGCACGATCAGGCATCCAGCCTGTGCGGTCGCCGAGCTGCCGTCAGCGGTCGGAAGGCTGCCGACCACGACCCAGCCGCTCTTCAGCACGACCAGTGCGGTCGTCAGCCCGACGCCGCCCGGACATGCGCCGTGCAGGTCGTCCGGCTGAAGCGAGGCGAACGTACTCACGCTGCCGGACGGCGAGACCTCGACGATCGTCGTGCCGGTTCCTTGCAGATTCCCCTGGTTGTTGAAGTTGCTCACCAGGACGTCGCCCTTCACCAGACGTCCCTTGCTGGCCGGCACGACGGCGACGCCGTACGGGTTGACGTCCCCGTTCGACGGCACCGTCGAGGCCACCGGCTCGATCGCGTTGAACGGGCCGACAAAGCTGTGCGGCTGCTTCGGCTTCGCCGCCGCGGACTGCACAGCTACGACGAGCGTCACGATCGCGACGATCGCCGGCACCAAACCCTTTGCCCTCCTCGGCCCGGATCCGTGTGGCATCAGCGCATTGCGCATGACTACCTCCCATCCGGTTGGTTAGAGGGCACTACGCGCCACGACCGAGAACGGTTTGCAGCGGGGGCCGCGACGGCGCCCGTCAGCTCTCGAGGGCGCCGGGATCGCCCGGCGGCTCGTGCCGGCGGCGCATCCGTGCCAGGCGCGCCTCCGCCTCGGCGGCGTGCCGCTCCTGCACCACGACCTCGCTCGCCTGCAGCTCCCTGCACGTCCACCAGGCGACGAATCCGAACAGCACCGGCAGCACCCAGACGACCACGCGGTAGATCCAGATCTGGGACACGTAGCCGATCCCGAACGTGACGTTCACGCGGTCGGACGCGCCGGCGAGGAAGACGAGGAAGACCCAGCTGATCATCCCGATCCCGATGGCCGTGCGGACCGGTGCGTCGCGCGGCCGGTCGAGCAGGTTGTGGAACGCGTGGTCGCCCGTGAAGCGCCGCTCGAGCCACGGCCAGAAGTAGAGGAAGCCGAACACGATCAACGGAAACGCCGCTCCACCCCAGAACGGGTTGGGCACGAGCGTGTAGCCGGCGATCGTGAGGTCGAAGCCGGGCATGAGACGAAGGCCGCCGATCAGCCAGCCGAGGTACCAGTCCGGCTGGGCGCCGTTCGTCGAGGAGTACGTGTGGTACGGCCCCCAGAGCCAGATCGGGTTGATCTGGACGAGTCCGCCCAGCAGGAAGAGGAAGCCGGCCGTTCCGACCATCAGCCCGAGCGACCGCGGGGCCTGGCCGGGCCAGGCGGGGACGCCGACGATGGTGCGCTCGGTCTGCGCCTTCTTCCGCCGGAACTGCGTGTGATGGCGCAGCGCGACGAGCAGCAGGTGCGCCCCGAGCAGCAGCCCGATCAGGATCGGGAAGATCAGGACGTGGGCGATGTACATCCGCGGCCAGAGGTTCGCGCTGCCCGGGAACATCCCGTCGAACAGCCAGTTCATGAGGTTCTGGCCGACGAACGGGAGCGAGAGCCCGACCGAGTAGCCGATCACGAGGCCCATCCCCGACATGAGGTCGTCGACGAGCGAGTAGCCCATGTACGCCTCGAGCAGCGCGAGCATGAGCATCGTCACGCCGAGCCAGTACGTCAGCTCGCGCGGCTTGCGGTAGGCGCCCGTGAAGAAGATGCGGAAGAGGTGGAGGACGATCGCCGCGATGAAGACGTTCGCGGCCCAGTGGTGCGTCTGCCGGATGAGCAGGCCGGCGTGGACGGCGAGCGACAGGTGCACGACGGACTCGTACGCCTCGCTCATCCGCTGGCCGTACAGCGCCGGGTAGTAGTCGCCGCGGAAGACGACCTCCTTCGTCGAGTCCACGAAGAAGAAGGTCAGGTAGATCCCGGTCGCGACGAGGACGACGAAGGCGTAGAGCGCCACCTCGCCCAGCAGGAACGACCAGTGGTCGGGGAACAGGTAGCGGAGCGCCTTGCGCAGGAGCGGCGCGCTCGCGGTGCGCTGGTCGACCCAGCGGACGGCCCGGCGGGTCATCGGGGCTCCGCGCGAGGCGGTCACGGCTGCGCCTTCCAGAGACGGACGCCCCACCACGACGGCCCGACCGGCCCGTCGAAGTTGCCCTTCGCGCGCAGGTAGCCGCTCGAGTCCACGTAGAGCGGCAGCAGCGGCAGGTCGCGGCCGGCCGGGCCGAAGGTGACGGTGCCGCCGGTGGCGGGATCGAACGTGGAGTAGTGGCACGGGCAGACGAGCGCGGGCCTCGGCTCGTCGGGCTGGAAGAGCGGCGCGCGGTAGAGCGTGATGGCGCAGCCGGCGTGGGTGCAGATCCGCGAGTAGGCGAGGATCCCGTTCGCGTCGTAGCCCTTCAGGTGCGGCGGCAGGTGGAGCTCGTGAGGCGGCAGCCGGATCACGACCAGCGACGCGGCCATCTGGTTCTTCTGCTCGTCGCTCGTTCCCTCGGGAAACGCGAGGTAGAAGTCCTTTTCCGCGATGTCCGAGGCCTTGTACGGCTTGCCGTTCTCGTCGACGAGCCGCCGCCCGCGCCGCCACGGCGTGCGCAGGAAGTCGCCGACGTGGAAGAGCGGCCCGAACGAGACGGCAGGTGCGAGCGCCGCGAGTCCCAGCGTGCCGCCCGCGCCGAGCAAACCGAGCTTGAAGAGCCGGGCGCGGGTGAACCGCGTGCCGCTCTCGTCCATCAGCTCCGCGATCACCTGCTGCTCGCCTGGGTGCTCATGCGGCGGGTACTCCTCCGCGATCTCCTCGGTCGGCACGAGCTTGAGGCCGACGACGACGAGCGCCGCCGCGAGGAAGAGGAAGGCGAGCCCGATCGTCGCGCCGAGCAGCGGCGTCGCGGCGGGCACCGAGTCGGCGAACGCGTAGATCAGGATGAAGCCGACCGCCGAGAGCGACGAGAGCCCGAGGAGCCCGAGCACCGCGAGCTCGGCCGCGGGATTCGGCGGCAGCGCCGGCACCAGCCGCGTCTCCTCCTCGCTCGGCCTGCGGCGGCGCCTGCGACCCAGGAGGAGGACGAGCCCCGACACGATCGCGTTCCGGACGCGACTCAAGAGCGGAGCCTCCTCCCCAGGATCAGGCAGAGCACGAGCAGGGCCGGGATCGCGAGGAACCACGTCACGAGCCCTTCGGGCACCGGTCCGACGTAGCCGAGTCCCCAACCGCCCGGACGGGTCGGGTTCTTGGTGAACTCGACGTAGCGGACGATCGAGTCGAGCTGGCGGTCGCTGATCGAGCTCCGGGAGAACTTCGGCATGACGTACGGGCCGATCCGGACCGCCTGCGCGACCTGGCGCGGTGTCGCGAGCACGAGCGCCGGCGGCAGGGCGCCCGTGACGTACCCGCCCTGGGCGACGACCTGGTGGCAGCCCGCGCAGTGCTCGGTGAACAGCGCCTGGCCCTGCGAGAGGTTGCCGAGGTCGGGCCTCGGCGTCGGGATCGGCGGGCCGCCGAAGCTCGCGATGTAGGCGACGAGCGCGCGGATCTGGTGCTCGCCGAGGAAGACGCGCCGCCGACGCGGCTGCAGGCCGACGTGGCGGAGCGGCATGTAGCCGGTGCGGAGGTAGAAGTCCGCCGCGAGCGCCCCGACGCCCTGCAGCGAGGGGCCGATCCCGCCCTGCTGGCCCTGGGCGCGCCCCGGCCCGGCGCCGCTCGCCGCCGACGGCTCCTTGAACCGTCCGGCTGCGTTCGGCCCGTGGCAGGCGAGGCAGTACTGACCGTAGAGGTGGTACCCGTATGCGGCGAGCGGGTCCTTCGGCGTCCCCGGCGCGGCGCCGGCGGGGCCGGAGGCCACGAGCGTCGCGGCCGCGAGGGCGGCGAGCGTCAGGACTGCACGCACAGCGAGTCGAAGACGGCGGCGAGCCCGTCCATGAGGATCGCCGCGAGGAACAGGACGTTCGCCACCATCGCCGCGGTGGCGAAGAAGTGCAGGCGGCTGTAGGGAACGGCGCCGCCGAAGCGCCCGTCCCCCGGCGGCCCGTCGCCGTAGTTCGTCTCCCGGGTCGCGAGGAACACCGCGACGGCCGCCGCCTCGGAGACGACTATGAGCAGGCCTGCGACGGCGAGGATCGCGAGCTGCCACGTGTCGTAGCCGATGCCCCACCTCAGCCCGCCGACGTTGCACCGGGCCTCGCCGACCCCGTAGCCGACGACGTGCTGCGCCGTCCACGCGAGCGGCGCCACGACGACGCCGATCCACTGCACGACGCTGAGCTGCCGGAGCGTGAAGCGACCGACGCGGTCGTCGAGCGACGGCGCGAGGAGGGTCTCGCGGCGGGCGGGGACGATGTCGCGGGCCTGGCTCATATCGTGGCGCTGAGGAGGACCCCGATCACGATCAGGGTCAGGAGGTTGACGGCATGCCAGTAGAAGGCGACGACCTGCACGGCGTTGAGCCGGTACATCGTCAGCCCTCGCGCCAGCTTCCAGAGCAGCCAGACGACGAGGAGGATCCCGATCGCGACGTGCGCGTGGTCGGCGCCGAGTAGCGTGTAGTAGATCGAGCTGTACGCGTTGTCCTGCGGCACCGAGCGGTGCAGCTGGTCGACGTAATCATGGATCTCGTAGACGAGGTACCCGCACTGGACGACGAGCGCCCAGAGGAGCAGAAAGCGTGTGGCCCACAGCCGTCCGCCCCGCGCGGCGTTCGCTGCGAGCTGCATCGGCAGGCTCGTCGTGGCGAGGATCCCGACCATGATCAGCGGCACCACGACGCGCGGCTCGGGGGTGCCGGGCGGCGGCCAGTGGAGGCTGTTGAAGCGGAGGTAGTAGTACGTCCCGATGAAGGTGCCGAAGAGCGTCACCTCGCTCGCGACGACCATCGCCATCCCCCAGAACGCGACGCTGGGACCGAGCCGGCGCCGCGCCAGGATCGTGGCCTCGCCCGCGTTGCGCGCGTCCGTCGTACGCGGGACGAGCGGCTCCGGAACTCCGCCTGCGACGTAGTCGGTCGCCACCGCTAGGCCTCGCTCTCCTGGGGCTCCTCGCCGTGCCAGCCGAGCAGCGCGAGCACGATCCCGGCCAGCGCGAAGCAGAAGCCCATCCAGAGGTGGAGCAGCAGCAGGATGAAGACGATCGAGATCGCGAGCGCGAGCACGATCGGCCACGGCGAGTCGTGGGGCATCTCGACGATCTCGGCCCACCAGCCGTCGACGGGCGAGCTCACCGGCTGCTCGTGCCCCTGCTCGAGCACCATCACTCCCTCGGCGAGCTTGCGGCGGTCCTCCTCCCGGTCCGCGTAGTCCCAGTTCGCGTATGCGCTCGAGACCTTCGGGATGACCGCGAAGTTGTACTCGGGCGGCGGCGACGGGATCGTCCACTCGAGCGTCGCGCCGTGCCACGGGTCGGGCCCCGCCGGCAGCCCGCGGAACCAGCTCACGACGAGGTTGGCGAGCAGCACGACGATCCCGACCGTCGTGATGTACGACCCGATCGTCTCCGCGAGGTTCTCCGGCCCCCAGCCGAGGCCGGCCGGGTAGGTGTAGTTGCGGCGCGGCATCCCCTCGAGCCCGACGATGTGCATCGGGAAGAAGAGGAGGTTCGTGCCGAGGAAGATGAGCCAGAAGCTGATCTGGCCGGGCAGCTCGAAGTAGAGCTTCCCCGTCACCTTCGGGAACCAGAAGTACATGCCCCCGAAGATCGGGAAGACGGCGGCGCCGAAGATGATGTAGTGGAAGTGGGCGATGACGAAGTAGGTGTCCGTCACCTGCTGGTCGAACGGCACCGCCAGGAACATGATCCCGGTCAGCCCGCCGGCGACGAACATGAAGATGAAGCCGGCGATGAAGAGCAGCGGCGTCTTGAAGCGCGCGTTGCCGGTGATGAACGTCATGCACCAGGCGAAGACCTGGATCGTGCTCGGGATCACGACCACCCCGGTCGCCGCGGCGAAGAAGACGACCGTGATCGTCGGCATCCCCGTGGCGAACATGTGGTGCGCCCAGACGCCGAAGCCGATGAAGACGACGAGTAGCTCGGCCACGGCCACGAGCGGGAAGGCGACGACCCGGCGCTGCGTGAAGGCCGGGATGATCTCCGTCGCTATTCCGAACGCGGGGACGATGAGGATGTAGACCTCCGGGTGGCCGAAGATCCAGAACAGGTGCTGCCACAGCAGCGTCGAGCCTCCCTTCGCGACGTCGAAGAAGTGGGTGCCGACGTTGCGGTCGAGGAAGAGGAAGATCGTGTCCGCCGTGAGCGAGGGCAGGGCGAAGAGGAGCCCCCAAGACGCGGCCAGGAAGGCGAAGCAGAAGAGCGGCATCCGGTTGAACGACATCCCGGGCGCGCGCATCTTGAGGATCGTCACGATGAAGTTCGCAGCCGTGAGGCTCGACGAGATCCCGTTGAAGATGATCCCGAGGCAGTAGAAGTCGATCGCGTGACCCGGATCGAACTTCGCGTTCGAGAGCGGCACGTAGTTGAACCAGCCGGCGTTCGGCGCGATCCCGAGGAAGAGGCTCGTGTAGATGAAGATCCCGGAGGCGAGGAAGATCCAGAAGCTCAGCGCGTTCATGCGCGGGAAGGCCATGTCCCGCGCGCCGAGCATCAACGGCAGCAGGTAGTTCCCGAACGCTCCCGTCGTCATCGGGATGATGAAGAAGAAGATCATCGTGATCCCGTGCATCGTGAAGAGCTGGTCGTAGACCGACGGGCCGACGACGTGCTGGTTCGGCTGGATCAGCTGCGTCCGGATGATCAGCGCCTCCGCGCCACCCGCTCCGAAGAGCACGAGCGTCGTCCAGAAGTAGAGAAGGCCGATCCGCTTGTGGTCGGTCGTCATCACCCAGCCGAGCACGCCGGGGCGCGACTGCCACATGCGCTCGAGGCGCTCGAGGATCTCCTCGGCGGGCGCGGGCGGCGGAGGAACCGTCGTGGCTATCTCAGACCCTCCAGGTAGGCGACGAGCGCGCCGAGCTGCGCCCGCGACAGATGGAAGTTCGGCATCTGGTTCCCGGGCTTGAAGTGCTGGGAGTCGACGATCCAGCGCGCGAGGTAGTCCCGGCGGTTCGGGATCGTCACGCCGGCGAGCGTGTTGCGGCTCGCGAGGTGCGTGAGGTCGGGCCCGACGAAGCCGCTCGCGCTTGTGCCACGGATCGCGTGGCAGCTCGAGCACGGGCCGTCGAGGAAGACCCGCTCGCCGCGCCGCGCGAGCGGCGTGGCCGGGGCCGCAGCCGGCGCGGCCTGCTTCCTCAGCCATGCCCGGAACGCCGCCCTCGACTGGACGAACACGAGCATCCCCATGTGCGCGTGCTGGAGCCCGCAGTACTCGGCGCACTGCCCGCGGTAGATGCCGGGCCTGTTCGCATAGAGGAGGATCCGGTTCTGCCGGCCGGGGATCGTGTCGACCTTCCGGTTCAGCTCCGGCACCCAGAAGCTGTGGATGACGTCGGCGGTCGTCGCCACGAGGTTGACGCGAGTGCGGACGGGAATGTGGAGCTCGCCGGCCGTGACCGCCTTCGTCCCCGGATACCGGAACGCCCAGTACCACTGATGGCCGACGGCGTCGACGGTCATGGCCGTACTCGACGCCGCCGGGGCCTGGGTCACGTTGATGATCGCCCCGTTGGCCACGATGAACAGCGCGACGATCACGACCAGCGGGAACACGACGCCCATCCCGACCACGACGAACCACCCGGGCCTCTCCCCGGGATGCGGGTCGTCGGGATCGGCGCCGAAGCCGCGCCGGCCGCGCCGGACCCAGGCGAGGACGAGCAGGCCCGTGATGAGCGCGAGCCCGCCGAAGGCGACCGCCATCATCACCCAGAAGAGATTCGCGATGTCGGTCGCCGCGTGGCTGTGCGGGGCGAGCGTGTTCTGCGAGCCGCCGCAGCCCGCCAGCGTCAGCAGGAGGAGCGCCACCGCAGCTCCCGCGAATCCCCTGCGCGGCTTCGTCCCCCGAGACGTAATCAAGGCGGAAAACGGGTACCCGGGCTCGACGGCCGAAAAACCGTGACCACCCGATGACCGACTGGAACCTCGACCCGCTCGAGCTCGCGATCCTCGCCCTCGCCGGCGCGCTCTACTGGCGGAGGGCGAGGACGCTCGCGCGGCGGGGTCGTCCCGTGCCGCGGCCGAGGCGGGTCGCGTTCGCCGCCGGGCTCGTGACGCTCCTCGTCGCGCTCGCATCGCCGATCGACACGATCGGGGAGGAGCGGCTGTTCTCGGTGCACATGCTCCAGCACCTCCTGCTCGGAGACGTCGCGGCGCTGCTGCTCGTGCTCGGGCTCGACGGCCGGCTGCTGCGGCCGCTGCTGCGGATCCGCCCCGTCCACCGGCTGCGGGTGCTCGCGCATCCGCTCGTGGCGCTGCCGCTCTGGGCCGCCAACTTCGTCGTCTGGCACCTACCGGTGCTGTTCGACGCGGCCCTGCGACACGACGCGGTCCACGCGCTCCAGCACGCGCTCTTCGTCGCCTTCGGGATGCTGATGTGGGCGGCGCTGATCGAGCCGCTGCCGGGCCCGGCGTGGTTCACCGCCCCGTGGAAGATCCCCTACGTCCTCGGGATGTGGCTCGTGATGCTCGTCCTCTCCCAGGTCTTCATCTGGTCGAGCCATGTCTACTACGCGCCGTACGCGCACGACGCGACGCTGTGGGGGCTGAGCCGGCTGGCCGACCAGAAGGCGGGCGGCGGCGTGATGCTCGTCGAGAGCGCGTTCACGATGCTCCCGGCGCTCGTCTGGGTGCTGCTGATGGTGCTGCGGGAGAGCGAGGCGCGGCAGCAGCTCGTGGACGCGGGCGTCGCACCGGCGGCCGCGACCCGCGCGGCGCGCTACGGCCGGGCCTGATCCAGCGCTCGTCGGGCGAGAGGAGGGTCGCCCGGCCGACGGTCAGGTGGTCAGCGGCGGGACCCTCGTCTACGTCTGGTTGCACGCGGAAGCCCTCCGCCTCGCCGAGCCGGAGGACGACCGAGCATGCCCCACCAGCCCACCTCGACGAGCTGCCCGCGGCGATAGTGAACCCGCCACGCGATGCCGTGGTGCTCCAGGGTCACCCAGCCCTCGCGATCACCCCTCCATCCGTCGTGCCGGGCGTCGAGCAGCAAGCGCACGTCCTCCTCGGTCACGAGCGGCGGCGAGTTCACGTCCGCTCACCGCTCATGGGCAGAGGTCGAAAGGGGGTCACAGTCGCGATGATCGGCAACCCTGTGGGGACGCATTAGCTCTGGGTCGCTCGAACCTCCGCAAGATGAAGCTTGAACGGGAACATCGCCTCTCCGATCCAAGGTACGGGCCGCGATCCGAGGCTAACAGCGGCTGCCCGCGCCCGATCATCGGCCGGACGAGGTATCAGCGAGTCAGGTGAGCGAGGTTCGCCCGCCGAGGATCGCCCGGGCGTCCGGCGAGGCTTGGTGGTTCGCTACGGCTGCGACGACGGTCTGTCAAGCGGCCCGGGCGTCGCGACGACTGTCGGTTTCGGCACTCTCCGGCCGGCTCCCAGCCGGCGATCGGTACCGCCCGCCGCGTGCAGTTGCCTCACCCACCGCAATCGACATGAACAACCCCGGCCCGGCAGCGTATGCTCGCGCCGTGGGAGAACGGCTGCGCACACTCGAGACGCCCGACGGGCGGACGCT
>DATCYP010000018.1:0-9862 GCA_036526375.1 Gaiellaceae bacterium
ATCGACCCCGAGCGCGAGATCGTGCCGACGTACGGCTCGAAGGAGGCGATCTTCTCCCTCGCGCAGGTGCTCGGCACGGACGGGCGGGTCGTGGCGTTCGGCGAGCCGGCGTACCCGGTGTACGAGCGGGGCGCGCTCTTCGCCGGCGCACGCGTCCAGACGCTGCCGTTGCGGCGCGAGAATGGTTTCCTGCCGGATCTCGACGAGCTCGACGACGACATCGCGCTCGTCTGGGTCAACTACCCGCACAATCCGACAGGCGCGGTGGCTCCGCGCGAGTTCTACGACGAGCTCGCGGAGGCCGCCGAGCGCCACGAGTTCGTCGTCGGCTCGGACGAGGCGTACACGGAACTGTGGTTCGACGAGCCGCCGCCGTCGGCGCTCCAGGCCGCCGACCGCTCGCGCATGGTCGTCTTTCAGACGCTGAGCAAACGCTCGTCGATGACGGGCTACCGCTCCGGCTTCGTGGCGGGTCCGCCCGAGGTCGTCGCCGCGCTCAAGGCGTACCGTCCGACGGTGGGGACGGCGCCGCAGGAGTTCGTGCAGCGCGCGTCGGTCGTCGCCTGGAACGACGAGCGGCATGTCGAGGAGACGCGCGCCCGGTATCGCGCGAAGCGGGACGTGCTGATCCCGGCGATCGAGAGCCGCGGCTGGGAGATCGTGGCGAGCGAGGCGACGATGTATCTCTGGGTCGTGGGACCGGACCCGGCCGAGCTGCTCGAGCAGGGCGTGATCGTCTCTCCCGGCGAGATGTTCGGACCGAGCGGCGAGGGGTACGTCCGCTTCGCGCTCGTCCCGACGCTCGAGGAGTGCGCGCGGGCGGCAGAGATCCTGCGGGAAGGCTCGTGATGGACGTCGAAGGGACGATCGCGGCGCTCGACCGGGGCGAGGTGCGCGTCGCGGAGAAGGTCGACGGCGACTGGCGGGTGAACGAGGAGGCAAAGGCCGCGATCCTCGAGTACTTCCGCGTGCGGAAGGTCGAGCCGATCGAGGTCGGGCCGTTCGAGTACCTCGACAAGATCCCGCTCAAGCACGACCACGCGGAGCGCGGCGTGCGGGTCGTGCCGCCGGCGACGGCGCGGTACGGCTCATTCCTCTCCTCCGGCGTCATCCTGATGCCGAGCTACGTGAACATCGGTGCGTGGGTCGGCCCGAACACGATGGTCGACACGTGGGCCACGGTCGGCTCGTGTGCACAGATCGGCGCGGACGTGCACCTCGCCGGCGGCGTCGGCGTCGGCGGGGTGCTGGAACCCGTGCAGGCGCGACCGGTGATCGTGGAGGACGGCGCGTTCATCGGGTCACGCTGCATCCTCACGGAGGGCGTGCTCATCGGCGAGCGCGCCGTGCTTGCGCCGAACGTGTCGTTGACCGGCTCGGTGCCGGTGATCGATGTAACGGGCCCCGAGCCGGTCGAGCACCGGGGCTACGTCCCGCCGCGCGCGGTCGTGCTGCCGGGCACGCGCCCCAAGGAGTTCCCCGCGGGGACATACGACGTCGCCTGCGCCCTCGTCGTCGGGTGGCGCAGCGAGAAGACCGACCTCAAGACGAGCCTGAACGACGTCCTGCGGGAATTCGAGATCGGCGCCTGACCGCATCCGGGGATGGCGTCCATCCGGGTCAGTTCGCGCAACCCCCACCCAAGGGTGGGAGTTCTCCCTCCGCCCTCGGAGGCGACGATATCGCGGAAACCGCTACCGATCCGTGTCGGCTTCGTCGCGCGGGCTGGGCAATTCTTCGAGCCTCTCCGCCGGCCCCGTGAGCCACGCGCGGCCGTCTGCGAGGCGCACCCGCAGGTCGCCGCCGGGGAAGTGGACGACGACCTCGCCCTCTGGATGCGTCGCGGCCGCGACGGCCACCGCGCTCGTCCCGGACGCAGACGTCTCCCCCACGCCGCGCTCCCAGACGCGGGCGGTGACCTCGCCGAGCCGCTCCACGCGCACGACCTGCACGTTCGTCCCTTCGGGAAAGCGCGGGTGCCGTTCGAGCCGGGGGCCGATCTCTCCGATGCGGCCGGGGTCGCCGACCACGACCACGTGAGGATTGCCCACCGAGACCGGGGTCAGCTCGACGCCGTCGACGATCTCCGGCGCGCCCACCTCCACGTGCCCCAGCTCGGATTCGTAGAGGCCGTCCTCGGTCCGCCGCACGGTCACCGTCCTCGCCCCGACATGCACGTGCGCCTCCCTCGAGCCGCTCTCGGCCATGACCCAGGCGGCCGCGATGCGCGTGCCGTTGCCGGACATCTCGGCTCGTGACCCGTCCGGGTTCACGATGCCGACGGTCACCTCGTCGCCCCCGACCGAGAGCACCTCGATCGCCCCGTCCGTCCCGGACAGGTCGATCCCGGCCGCAGAGCCTTCAAGGACGAGATAGACGTTCCCGTGTGCGTGCCAGCGCGACGATCTCAGCGGCGGTCTCCTCCGGCGGGCGGTCGGCCGCGACCATAACGAGCCCCTCGAGGCGCCGCAGCCACTTGCGCTGATAGGCGGCGTAGCGGCGGGTGCGCGCTGCCACGGCATCGATCGCCTCCTCGCGCGGCAGGGTGGCGACCTCGACGAGGCCGATGATCTTTCGCGCCGTCGCGGACGGCTCGGCGAGGAGCGCTTTCCGCACCTCCTCCTCGACGCCGGCCTCGAACATGCGCCTCGTCCGCTCCGCGATCCGCCGGTCGAGCTCTGGCTTCGGCACGTCGAGCCCGACCACGAGTGTCGGATGCCGCCACGCGCCGCCGAACAGGGCGTCCCGCCGCGGCACCAGCGACCGGCCCGCCTCCGTGAGCTCGAGCGCCCGGACGACGCGCCGGCGGTCGTTCGCGTGGATGCGGGCGGCGGCGGTGGCGTCGCGCTCGACGAGCCGCGCGTGCGCCGCCGCCGGGCCCTCCTCGTCGTAGAGCCGCTCCCAGCGTTCGCGCGCGCCCGGCACGGGTGCGGGTGGCAGGTCGAGCTCGGCCAGCGCGGCGCGGAGGTACAGGCCGGTTCCACCGACCACCAGGGGCGTCGCTCCGGCGGCGAGGAGCACGTCGACCGCGGTGTGCGCGAGCGGCGCGTACGCACCCACCGACGCGGCGTGGGACAGCGGCCAGATCCCGACGAGCCGCTCCGGATGCGGCGACCGATTGGTGAGGATCGGCAGGGCGTCGTAGACCTGCATCGCGTCGGCCGAGACGACCTCGGCCGGCATCAGCTGCGTCACGGCCGCCGCGACGTCCGATTTGCCGCTGGCGGTCGGCCCGAACAGGCCGATGACCTGCTCAGGCACGGAGTCGCGCACGGGCGAGCTCGAGCTCCTCGTCCGTCACACCCGCGCCGCGCAGGTACTCCTCGACGCCGCCGTAGCGACGCTCGAGCTCGGCGAACACGCCGACCATCGACGCTGCCGGCGTCCGGGTGATGCGCCTGAGCCGCTCGAGCTCCTCCTGGCTCTCGGCGGCCGCGAACCACCGTTCGTGGCGCGGTCGCAGTCGCTCCTCGCTCAGTGCGTAGTCGGCTGCGATGTCCCCGTCGTCGACCCCTGCCAGGTGTAATAGGAGCGCCGCGAGCAGCCCTGTCCGGTCCTTGCCTCCGGCGCAGTGGATGACGATTCCGCCCGCGGGGGCATGGGCGACCGCTCGCACGGCTGCGGCGACGTTCGGCCGGAAGCGCTCGAGGAAGATCAGGTACACGTCTCGTGTCCCGGCCGCGACGTTCGGCGCGGCTGTTGCGGCCGCCTCGAGCTCGTCACCCAGCGCGTCTCGCTCGGCCTCGTCCCCCGACAGAAACGGGATGTGCGCGACCTCGACGGGACATTCCGCGGGCGGGTCTTCCGCTCGCTCGTGATCACCACGGAGATCGATCACCGTGCGAATGCCGTGGTCGACGAGCGCCTTCCACCCTTCGTCGCTCAGCAGCCGGACGCTGTCCGCCCGCACGACGGCACCGAACCGCGTCTCACTCCCGTCCCGCGTCGGCAGTCCGCCGAGGTCGCGGACGTTGAGACAACCGTCCCAGACGAGGTCTCTAGGCTGCAGCTGCCGCAAGGTGAGTGCCACGCAAGGTCGTCGAGGTCGCGCTCGAGATCGTGACCGGAACGAGCTCGCCGGGAGCTGCGACGCCGCGGAAGTTGACGGTCGTGTTCCTCCGCGTGCGGCCGCGGAGGAGCTCCGGCTCGGTGCGGCTCGGGCCCTCGACCAGCACCTCCTCGACCCTCCCGACCCGCGCCGCGTTCCGCTCCGCGGCGACCCGCTGGACGACCTCGACGAGCCGCTCGATCCGCTCGCGTTTCGCCTCGTCCGGCACCTGGTCCTGCATCGCGGCCGCCTCGGTTCCCGCCCGCGGCGAGTACACGAACGTGAACGCGCCGTCGAAGCCGACCTCCTCCACCACCTCGAGCGTCTCGAGGAAGTCGTCCTCGGTCTCGCCCGGGAAGCCGACGATGATGTCGGTCGTGAGCGCGAGATCGGGGATGGCGGCTCGCAGCTCGGTGACGAGCCGCAGGTAGCGCTCGCGGGAGTATGTCCGCCGCATGGCCTTGAGGATGCGGGTCGAGCCCGACTGGAGCGGGAGGTGCGCGTGCTCGCATACCGCGGCGCACTCGGCCATCGCGGCGATCACGTCGCGGCGGAAGTCCTTGGGATGCGGGCTCGTGAAGCGGATCCGTTCGATGCCGTCGACGGCGTCGACCGCGCGCAGGAGCTCCGCAAAGCTCGAGCCGACATCGCGCCCGTACGAATTGACGTTCTGGCCGAGCAGCGTCACCTCGCGGACGCCCTCACCGGCGAGCTGCTCCACCTCCGCAAGCACCTCGCCGGGGCGGCGGGACGTCTCGCGCCCGCGGACCGCGGGGACGATGCAGTACGAGCAGACCGAGTTGCAGCCCATCGAGACCTGCACCCACGCCTGGAAGCTCCGCTGGCGCCGGACGGGGAGCCCCGCCGCGAACGCTCGCTCCTCCCCTGTGCCGAACGAACCGCGCGCGATCCCCTCGCCCCCGGCTCCGAGCCACGCGCCGAGGTGCGAGATCGTGCCCGGGCCGAAGGCGACGTCGACGTCGGGATAGAGCGCGAACAGCCGCTCCCGCTGCGCCTCGGCATAGCAGCCGCCGACGGCGACGACCGTCCCGGGCCGCTCGCGCTTCAGCTTGGCCGCGTTGCCCATGTGCGCCGCGAAGCGCGTGTCGGGCTTTTCACGGATCGTGCAGGTGTTGAGGACGATCACGTCCGCCTGGTCCTGTGTCGCCGCCTCGCCGAGTCCGAGCTCCTCGAGCAGCCCCTTGATCCGCTCGGAATCATGGGCGTTCATCTGGCAACCGAACGTCGTGACGTGGTAGCGGCGCACGGCGAAAGGGTAGCCCCGAACGGTTCGAGACTCTCTAGGCGGCCTGGATCGGCGAGTCCGCCGCGGGCTCCGGCTCCCGGCGTGTCGGAGGCGCCGCGTGGTTCTTCGCGACGTCGACGGCTCGGCTCTCGCGGATCACCGTCACCTTGACCTGGCCCGGATACTCCAGCCGGTCTTCGATCTCGCGTGCGATCTCGTGGGCGAGCAGCGCCGCCTCGTCGTCGTCGACGGCGCCCGGGCTGACGATGACCCTGATCTCGCGTCCCGCCTGCAGCGCGTAGACCTTCTCCACGCCGGGCTTCGAGGCCGCGAGCTCCTCGAGTGCCTCGAGTCGCTTGATGTACTGCTCGAGGCTCTCTCCACGCGCGCCCGGCCGGCTCGCGGAGACGGCATCGGCGGCGATCAGCAGGACGGCTTCCACGGTCTGCGGCTGCACCTCGTAGTGGTGCGCCTCGATCGCGTGGACGACGCCCTGCGACTCGCCGTGACGCCGGGCGAGCTGGGCGGAGATGAGCGCATGCGAGCCCTCGACCTCGTGCGTCATCGCCTTGCCGATGTCGTGGAGCAGCGCCGCCCGCTTCGCGGTCTGGACGCTCGCCTCGAGCTCGGTCGCCATGATCCCCGCAAGATGGACGACCTCGAGCGTGTGCTTGAGGACGTTCTGGCCGTAGCTCGTCCGGAACCGAAGCCGGCCGAGAATCTGCACGAGCTCGTCGGGGAACGGGCCGCAGTTCGCCTCGAAGACGGCCTGCTCTCCCGCGTGGCGGACGACCTCCTCGACCTCCGCCTTCGACTCGTAGTAGGTCTCCTCAATCCGCGCCGGGTGGATCCGGCCATCCTCGAGGAGCTTGGTCACGGTCAGGCGGGCGACCTCGCGGCGGAGTCCGTCGAAGGACGAGAGCACGACGGCATGTGGGGTGTCGTCGATGATGAAGTCGACGCCGGTGAGGTGCTCGAGGGCGCGGATGTTGCGGCCCTCTCGGCCGATGATCCGGCCCTTCATGTCGTCGGAGGGCAGCTCGACCACGGTCACCGTGGTCTCGGCCGTGTGACTCGCGGCGACGCGCTGCAGCGCATCGGCGACCAGGTTGCGTGCGCGGCGTTTCGACTCGGCCCGGGCCTCGTCCTCGAGCGTCCGCACGCGTCGGGCCAGCTCGTGCCGCGCCTGCTCCTCCCCGCGCTCGAGCAGCAGGCCTCTCGCCTCGGCCTGCGTCAGCCCCGCCACACGCTCGAGCTCGGCGAGCTGCGCGCTCTTCGCCTCCTTGAGCTCGTCCTGGAGTCGGCGGACGTGCTCTTCCCGGTCGTCGAGGCCCTGGTGGCGGCGCGTGAACTCCTCGAGCTTTTTCTCGACCTCGAGCTCCTTGGCCAGGACGCGCTCCTCGATCTTCATCACCTGCGCGCGGCGGTCGGTGAGCTCCGCGTCGATCTCGCTCCGTAGCCGGACCGCCTGCTCCCGGGCCTCGACCTGCGCTTCCCGCCGGACCGCGTCGCCTTCGCGGCGCGCGTCCTCGAGAAGCTGGTCGCGGATCCTGCGGGCCTTCGTGACCCCGGTCGTGCCGAAGACGGAGACCGCGAGCAGGGCGAGAGCGACACCTCCGGCGATCCCGATGGCAATTCCGATCCCGATCAGCACGCGCCTGGCTCCTCGGTCGGGCAACCCAGCCGCCGTCGGCGGCACATCCCATCGGGCGCCGGACCTACCCCGGCAGCTATCCGAGAAGCCGTTCTCGGGCAGGCACGGGCCTGTCCGAGAGTCGTCGCGCTACCTCGCGCGCACCCTCCGAGCCGTAGGACGTAGGCGGTCGATCATCGGATCTGGTTTCGGAAAAGCTGCTTTTGCAGGTAAAACGTCAAATGGAATGCCCCTCAATCGTATCGCGTTTCACGCGCCGAGCGCAAACCTGGTCGCGATGTCGTCCACGGTCTCGCGCGAGAAACCCCGCGTGGCGAGCCGCCGCAGGAGTGTCGGCGTGACGGTCTGACCTTCGAGCAGCCGTCGCGCTCGATCGAGCTCGGGCTCGAGCCCGGCGACCGCCGCGGCGGCGTCCTCCGAGGGGATGAGCCGCCGCCGGAGGTCGGCTCGGACCGCTGCATCGCCGTAGCCGCGGCGCGCAAGCAGCTCTGCGCGGCTCCGCGCCAGGCGCGCGTCGTCCACGAGCCCCGCGCGACCGAGGGTCGCGAGCGCAT
The DNA here is from genome assembly GCA_036526375.1 of Gaiellaceae bacterium. Lineage (GTDB taxonomy): Bacteria > Actinomycetota > Thermoleophilia > Gaiellales > Gaiellaceae > Palsa-739. The sequence goes on from DATCYP010000018.1 coordinate 7,503, forward strand.
CGTCGCGGGCTGCCGCGGAGTGCCCGCCTCGTCTGAGTTTCTCTTCGAGAGCCCGCTGGGAGCGGTCGCTCGCGGAGAGCGATCGCGTGGCTGCGACGAGCGCCTTGGCCCGGCGCACCTCGCGCGCAAGATGCCTGGCCGTCGGTCGATCCAGGCGGCGTCCGACCGCCAGACCGGTCCGGACGACGGCATCGGCGGGCAGCACTCGCCATGGCTGCCCGTCGAGCTCGACGGCTACCCGGCCGCGCCTACGCTCGCGCAGCCCGGTGACGGTCGGAGTCACGCGTCGGCTTCGGCCGCCGCAAGCGCCTCCGCTGCCGCCTCCGCCTTCGCCTTGCCGTTGCCGCCTCCGCTCCTCTCGTGCTCCTCGCCGATCGGCAGCAGCCGCGCCGACGCGACCTGATCCGAGCCCAGCTCGACCTGAATCTGCTGGAGGACCTGCTGCGTCACATCGGGATGCTCGCGGAGGAAGGCCGTTGCGTTCTGGCGACCCTGGCCGAGCCGTTCGTCGCCGAAGCTGAAGTACGAGCCCGACTTCGTCACGACCTTCCGGTCGAGCGCGGAGTCGAGCACAGTGCCCTCCCACGAGATCCCGGAGCCGTAGATGATGTCGAACTCCGCCTGCTTGAACGGCGGTGCGACCTTGTTCTTGACGACCTTGACGCGGACGCGGTTTCCGAACGCCTCGACGCCTTCCTTCAACGTCTCGATCCGGCGGATGTCGAGCCGCACGGACGAGTAGAACTTCAGCGCGCGGCCGCCCGGCGTCGTCTCGGGATTGCCGAACATCACGCCGATCTTCTCGCGCAGCTGGTTCGTGAAGATGCAGATCGTGTCGGTGCGGTTGAGCGTGCCGGCGAGCTTGCGCAGCGCCTGGCTCATGAGCCGCGCCTGGAGGCCGACGTGGGAGTCGCCCATCTCTCCTTCGATCTCGGCCTTCGGCGTGAGCGCCGCGACCGAGTCGACCGCGACGATGTCGAGCGCGCCCGAGCGGATGAGCAGCTCGGCGATCTCGAGCGCCTGCTCACCCGTGTCGGGCTGCGAGACGAGGAGGTTGTCGATGTCGACTCCGATCCGCTTCGCGTAGGTCGGGTCCATCGCATGCTCGGCGTCGATGAAGGCACAGATGCCGCCGCGCCGCTGGGCCTCCGCGATCACGTGGTACACGAGGGTCGTCTTGCCCGAGGACTCGGGGCCGAAGATCTCGACGATGCGGCCGCGCGGCAGGCCGCCGATCCCGAGTGCGAGATCGAGTGCGAGCGAGCCCGTCGAGACGGCGCCGACCGAGACCGCGGCACGGTCGCTCATCTTCATGACCGACCCCTTGCCGAACTGCCGCTCGATCTGGCCGAGCGCCACGTCGAGTGCTTCGTGCTTGTCCACCTCTCAGCCTCCTAGAGCGACAGATTCCAAGACTTCGTACCGCGCCCCACCGGGGTGCAGCCGTGACAGGTAAGCAGCAGCGTCGGACGGAACGAACGTTCGTACCGACGGCGCCTCGAGCCGGAGCCGAGGGCGCTCGCGCCAGCGTGCCACGGTGAGGTGCGGCAGCCAGGGTCGACCCTCGCAGCGGTAGACACCAAGCGTCTCGAGCCGTTCGTGGAGGTCGCCGGCGAGCAGAGCCGCCCGCCCTCCCTCGTCCTCGAGCACGAGCATCCCGACGCTGCGCGTCTCTCGGTAGCGCACCGGCGTGAGACGGATCTCGCCCGCCCCGGTGGCGGCTTCGCGCAGGGCGCCGAGGATCGCATCGAGCTCCCGGGCCGGCCGGTGGCCGAGGAAGGCGAGGGTGACGTGAAGGTGCTCTCGCGGGACGACACGGACGCCAGGCAGCTCCTCTTGCTGCCAGCACTCGACCGCGTCGAGGACGTCGGCGGGCAGTCGCAGCGCGAGAAAGAGCCTGATCCGTTCATCGCCGCTCACGCTAGCGCGCGAGGTCATGCGGCTTCGTCGCGACTTCTCGTCAAGAGCGCACGCAGGAGGTGCAGCGCCGTGACGGTCGCCCGGACGCGCACCTGCTGGCGCTCGCCGGGCAGATCGAGCATGCGCGCCAGAGATCCTTCCGGGCCCGCGGCGTGGAGATGGACGCGTCCGACGGGCTTCTCGGGCGATCCGCCTTCGGGTCCCGCGACGCCGGTCACGGCCACGGCGACGTCGGCGCCGAGCCGGTGCCGCGCTCCCTCGGCCATTGCGGCCGCGACCTCGGCGGAGACGGCCCCGTACTCGACAAGCAGCTCCTCGGGCACCTCGAGCTCGCTCCGCTTCACCTCGTTCGAATACGCCACGATGCCGCCTGCGAAGCTCGCGCTCGAGCCCGAGATGTCCGTGAGCCGCGCGGCGACCATGCCTCCGGTGCAGGACTC
>DATCYP010000019.1:0-5654 GCA_036526375.1 Gaiellaceae bacterium
GAACCAGATCGGCCCGATGTCCCACGGCCCGTGCCAGCCCGCGAAGAACAGGGTCACCATCAGGCCCGAGAGCGTGATCAGGTTGATGTACTCGGCCATCTGGAACAGGCCCCAGCGCATGCCCGAGTACTCGGTGTGGTAGCCCGCGACGAGCTCCTGCTCGGCCTCCGGCAGGTCGAACGGCGCCCGGCTCGTCTCCGCGATCCCGGCGAAGAAGAAGACGATCAGCCCGATCAGCTGCGGCGCCGCGTAAGGCAGGAACGAGCCCTGGCGGGCGACGATCTCCGGCAGGTTGAGCGACCGGCCGAGGATGACGACGCCGAGCACGCTGAGCGCGAGCGAGACCTCGTACGAGACGAGCTGCGCGCACGTGCGCATCGAGCCGAGGATCGAGAACTTCGACTCCGACGCCCAGCCGCCGACGATGAAGCCGTAGATCCCGACCGAGCCGAGCGCGAAGATTGCAATCAGGCCGATCGAGACGTTCGCTACCTCGCCGTTGATCCGCCAGCCGTTCACCGTCCAGCCCGGGCCCCACGGGATGAACGCGAAGGCGGCGATCGCGGTGAAGGCGGAGACGATCGGCGCGAGGATGTAGGGGAGGTCGATCGCGGAGGCCGGCGCGAAGGCCTCCTTGCGGACGAGCTTGACGAGGTCCGCGATCGGCTGCAGCAGGCCGTACGGCCCGGCGCGGTTCGGGCCGTAGCGGAGCTGCATCCGTCCCATCAGCTTCCGCTCGATCAGGGTCAGGTACGCGAAGAGGCCGAGGACGATGTTGACGATGATCAGCGCCTTGATCAGCGAGATCCACCAGGGCTCGCTCATGCGCCGACCATCTCTTCGGCCTTCTCCACCTCGACGATACCGCCGAGTCCGTTGGCGTGCTCGAGCGCGACGCGCGCGATGCCCGCACGCAGGCGCCGGTTGACGCGCGCCGGCAGCGTGATCGCGCTCCCGTTCGAGCCGACGGTGACGAGATCGCCGGTGGCGATCCTCCTCCGCCGCGCGTCGTCCGCCGAGAGCTCGAGCTCGGGCTGTGGGCGCTGGAACTGCAGCTCGGTGACGCGCTCGACGGCCGCGCCGGAGAAGAGCGGCTTGTAGGCGACGAGGCGGATCTGGCCGCGGCGCGCCCTCTGCTGCGGCTCGGGCAGCGCGGCGCGGGAGACGTGCTCCTGCGCCTCGGGATAGCCGCGCAGCGGGGCGCGCTCGCCGACCTCGCCGAATGCGAGTCCTCCGTAGACGCGCTCGGAGACCTCGGCGAAGACGGCGGCCGCGTACGGGGCCACGTCCACGTCGAACCGCGCGGCGAGCCGGGAGATCCACTCGAGCTCGTCCGGACACGGCGGCTCGACCGTCCGGCGCAGCCGCTGCAGGCGTCCCTCGAGGTTGACGAAGGTGCCGTCGCGCTCGAGGTAGCCCGTACCGGGGAGGATGAGATCGGCCCAGCCGGCGGCGAGCCCGCCGAACATCGAGAGCACGATCGTCGCCTCGGCCTGCTCGGCGAGGGCACGGACGTTCTCGTCGGCGGCCGCCTCGTCGCCCGAGACCACGAGCAGCCCGATCGACTCGACTCCGTCGCTCTCGTCGTCGCAGCAGGCGGCCCAGGCGTCGGCCACGCCCCGGCCGTTCGGCGTCTCGGGGAGGTAGAACGCGCCGCAGCCCTCACGGCCGGCGAGCCCGAGCTTCTCCGCGAGCTTCGCGACCGTCGCACCGCCGCGTCCGCCGGGACCGGACCAGACGAGGACGACGCGCTCCGCCTCGCCGACGGCAGGGTCGTTGGCGTCATCGAGGATGCGAGCTCCGTTGCGGCGCGCCGACCTGATCCAGAGGTCGACCACCGGCGCCCGCTCGACGACCGGGACGTCGCCCAGCACGACGACGACGTTGGCGTCGCGGATCGCGGAAAGCGGGAGCCGGTAGGCGTCGAGCGCGCCCGAGATCTCCTCCGGCAGGGTCGCCTGGTGCGAGTCGAGCCCGACCCGCAGCAGCTTCCCGAGCGCGTACGCCTGCTCGACCGTCTCCGAGCCCGACAGGACGGTGACGACGCGCCCGCGCGCGGCGCGCAGCAGCCGCTCGGCCTCCTCGAGCGCCTGCTCCCAGGAGACCTGCTCGAGCCCGCGCCGCCGCACGCGCTGCAGCGGCTGCGCGAGCCGGTCCTCGGTGCGCAGATGCGTGTAGGCGAAGCGGCCCTTGTCGCAGATCCAGCCCTCGTCGATCTCCGGGTGGTTGCGGGAGAGGATCCGCTTCACCTTCCCCTCGCGGACCGTCGCGTGGATGTTGCAGCCGACCGGGCACAGGCCGCAGACCGTCGGCACGTCGACGATCTCCCACGGCCGTCCCTCGAAGCGGTACTGCGTCGGCAGGAGCGCGCCGACGGGGCACAGCTCGGTCACGTTGCCGGTGAACGCTCCCGAGTAGGGCAGGTCCTCGAAGGTCGTGATCACCGACATCGCGCCGCGGTTGGCGGCGACGAGCTGTCCGTCCTCCGAGACGCTCTCGCTGAAGCGCGTGCAGCGGTAGCAGAGGATGCAGCGCTCGCGGTCGAGCGAGATGGTCGGCGAGATCGGGATCGGCTTCTCGAACGTGAGCTTGTCGAAGCTCATCCGCGTGTTGCCGGGGCCGTAGCGGAACGTCAGGTCCTGCAGCGGGCACTCGCCGCCCTTGTCGCAGACCGGGCAGTCGAGCGGATGGTTGACGAGGATGAACTCGAGCGTCGCGTTCTGGCCCTGCGCCGCCTTCGCGGAGGTGCGCGCGGTCTTCACGACCATGCCGTCCTGCGCCGTGAGCGTGCAGCCGGTCTGGAGCTTCGGCATCCCCTCCACCTCGACGAGGCACATGCGGCAGGCGCCGACCGGCGCGCCGAGGCGCGGCTCGTAGCAGAAGACCGGGATCTCGACGCCGGCGGCGAGCGCGGTCTCGACGATCCCCGTCCCCTTCGGCACGTGGACGTCCCGCTCGTCGATCGTGACGCGCACGAGCTCGGTGCTCATACGAGTGCCTCTTCGCCGGCCGGTGTGTGCGCGTGCTGGTCGGAGGGCGCGAGGATCCCCTCGAGCGACGATGAGCCGCCGAACGGACAGCCGCCCTGCTCGACGTGGGCGACGAACTCGTCGCGCCACTTGTCGAGGTAGCTCGCAACCGGGTAGACCGCGAACTCCCCGAGCGCGCACAGGACCTTCCCGAGGATGTTGTCGCCGACCGAGTCGAGCAGGTCGAGGTCGGCGTGCGTCGCGGTGCCGTTCTCGATCGCCTCGAGGATCTGCACCATCCAGCGCGTCCCGACGCGGCACGGCGTGCACTTCCCGCACGACTCGTGCATGTAGAACTTCGTCGAGCGGAGGGCGAGCTGCACCATGCAGCAGCGGTCGTCGACCACGATGAGCGAGGCCGCGCCGAAGAACGTGCCGATCGCGCCGAGCGAGTCGTAGTCGAGCGGCACGTCGATCTGATCGGGACCGAGCGCGGGCACCGACGAGCCGCCCGGGATGACGGCCTTCAGCTCGCGGCCGTCCGCGATTCCGCCGGCGTGCTCGTAGATCAGCTCGCGCATCGGCGTCCCCAGGTCGAGCTCGTAGTTGCCGGGCCGCACGACGTTCCCCGAGACCGAGAAGATCGCGGTCCCGGGCGAGCTCGGCACGCCGGTCTTCGCGAACTCCTCGGCGCCCAGCTCGAGGATGACCGGGACGGTCGCGATCGTGCAGACGTTGTTGATCTGCGTCGGTGCCGCGTAGAGGCCCTGGATCGGGGGGAACGGCGGTCGCGGCCGCGGCTGGCCGCGCTTGCCCTCGAGCGACTCGAGCAGGGCGGTCTCCTCGCCGCAGATGTAGGCGCCTGCGCCGCGGTGCACCGTGATCCGGACGTCGCCGAAGATCCCGGCTTCACGCGCCTCCTCGACGGCGGCCGCGAGGATCTCGTACTCCGCGAGGTACTCGCCGCGGATGTAGATGAAGACGTCGTTGGACTCGATCGCATGCGCGGCGATGAGGCAGCCCTCGATCAGCCGGTGCGGCACGCGCGCCATGACCTCGCGGTCCTTGAAGGCGCCGGGCTCCGACTCGTCGGCGTTGACGACGAGGTACTTCGGCTTCGGGCTCTTGCGGTCGATGAGCGACGCCTTGCGCCCCATCGGGAAGCCGGCGCCGCCGCGGCCGCGGAGATTCGCCTGCTGCAGCTCGGCGATGAGCGCGTCGGAGGTCATCGCCCGCGCCTTCTCGACCCCGCGGTAGCCGCCGATCGCGCGGTACTCGGCGAGCTGCGTCAGGTCGCGCTCGTCGGCCCCGGCGAGGAGCACCTTGTGCTGCTCAGCCATCGAGCTCCCCGAGGATCTCCGAAACGGTCTCGGCCCGCACGTGCTGGCGGTAGCGGTCGTTGACCGCGACGACCGTCGCGTAGCCGCAGCCGCCGAGGCACTCGACCGCCCGGAGCGTGATCTCGCCGTCGGGAGTCGTCTCGCCGGCCCGGATGCCGAGCTCAGCCTCGAAGGCCTCGACCACCTGCTGTGCGCCGCAGAGCGCGCACGGGAGGTTCGTGCAGACGTCGATCGTGTGCCGCCCGACCGGCTCGAGATGGAGCATGTCGTAGAAGGTCGCGATCGAGTAGCAGAAGGCCGGCGTCACCTCGAGCGCGTCGGCGACCTCCTCGAGCGTCGCGCGCGACAGCCAGCCGTCCCGTTCCTGCGCGAGCCGCAACGCGGGCAGCACGGCCGAGCGCGAGCCCTCCGGATAGCGCGCCCGAACCTCCTGGATCTCGTCGTACAGCGAGCTCACCGGTCAGTGTCCCCCATCACCGCGTCGAGCGAGCCGACGACGGCGATCAGGTCGGCGACGAGGGCGTGGTGGAGGCAGGTCGCCGTCGCCTCGAGCGCGACGAACGACGGCGCCCGGAAGTGGATGCGCCACGGCTTCGGCCCGCCGTCCGACACGAGGTAGCAGCCCGACTCGCCGCGCGGCGACTCGACCGCGACGTAGATCTCGCCCTCGGGCACCCGGAACCCCTCGGTGACGATCTTGAAGTGGTGGATCAGGGACTCCATCGACGTGTGGAGCTCCTCGCGCGGCGGCAGCACGACCTTGCGGTCGTCCGCGATCCACGGCATCCCTTCCATGCGCTCGAGCTTGTCGAGGCACTGGCGGACGATCCTCGTCGACTCCGCCATCTCGTCCATCCGCACGCGGTAGCGGGCGTAGACGTCACCCTCGGGATAGACCGGTACGCGGAAGTCGACCTGCTCGTAGTGGAGGTACGGCTGGTCGCGGCGGAGGTCCCAGTCGACGCCGGACGCGCGCAGGTTCGGGCCGCTCTGCCCGAGCGCGATCGCGTCCTGCGCCGAGAGGACGCCGATCCCCTGCGTGCGCTCGAGCCAGATCTCGTTCTGGTCGAGGATGCCCTTGTAGTCGTCGAGCGCGTGCGGCATCCACTCGACGAACTTGCGGCACTCCGGGAAGAAGCCCTGTGGGATGTCCTCAGCGAGCCCGCCGATTTGGAAATAGCGGGTGTGCATCCGCTGCCCCGTCACGAGCTCGAACAGGTCGAGGATCGTCTCCCGCTCGCGGAAGCAGTACCAGAACATCGAGATCGCCCCGAGCTCGAGGGCCGACGTGCCGAGGAAGACGAGATGCGAGTGGATCCGGTTCAGCTCGCAGAGGAGCATCCGC
>DATCYP010000020.1:0-27960 GCA_036526375.1 Gaiellaceae bacterium
CGAGACGACGAGCCGGAGGTTCGACTCGATCATGTGGCGCTTGGCCGTGACGTCGCCGCGCTCGATCCGCTTGGCGAGCATGACCTCCTCGGCGGCGGTGAGCAGCTTGTGGCGCCCGACGTCCGCGAGAAAGAGCTGCAGGCTGTCGGCGGATCCGGAGATCGCAACGGTGGGCGTCTCGACCTCGGGCGCCGGCTCGGGCTGCTTCTCCTTCTCCTCCTTCGGCGCCTCGTCGCGCGGAGCGGCAGGCGCGGCCGCGGCCGGCTGGCCGATCTCGAGCCCGGTGCGCTCGAGCTCGCGCGTGAGCTCCTCGACCTCCTGGTCGTTGAGCTCGAGCTCGGCGGCGAACGCCTCGATCTCGACGGGATCCACGAAGCCACGCTCCTCGGCGCCCTCGACGATGGCACGGATCTGGTCCGACTCGAGCAACTCGTTGAGCTGGTTCTGCGTCAGTGCTCCCTCAGTCCTTTCGGTCCTACTTCGTCGCTTCGCCGCAAGCCTTCGTACCTTAGGAGGGAAGTCCTCCGGTTACCACCCTCAGCCGGCCGGGCGCCGTTCCCTCACGCACCCGCCCGCTCGAACGAGGCGTCGCGCAAGTGTATTCCGCACCTCGAACGAGTCCGTGAGCATAGGACGCGGACCGGTCGGCGAAGTTGGCCGGCCACCGCTCAGGAAGCCTTGCGACGACGCGCGCCGGGCTTGGCCGGCCCCTTCGCGCGGCGTTCGGCGAGCAGCTCCACGGCGCGGTCGAGCGTGACCGTCTCCGGATCGTCGCCCTTGCGGAGGCTCGCGTTGGTCTCGCCGTCGGTGACGTACGGCCCGAAGCGGCCCTCCTTGAGCACGATCTCCTTCCCGCCGACCGGGTCGGTCCCGAGCTCCCGGAGCGGCTTCGTCGCCGCCCGCTGACCCCGTCGCTGCCGCGGCTGCGCGAGGAGGGCGAGTGCGCCGGCGAGGTCGATGCCGAAGAGCTGCTCCTCCGACTCGAGCGAGCGCGACTCCTTCCCCTTCTGGACGTACGGGCCGTAGCGGCCGTTTCGCGCCACGACCTCCTCGCCGTCCTCGGCGACGCCGACCACGCGCGGCAGCTGCAGCAGGCGCAGGGCGTCCTCGAGCGTCACCGTGTCGAGCGACATCGTCTTGAAGAGCGAGGCCGTGCGCGGCTTCTCCTTCGCGTCCTCGGGGAGGACCTCGGTGACGTACGGGCCGTACCGCCCGGTGCGGGCGACGATCGGCAGCCCGGTCTCCGGATCGGCGCCGAGCTCGCGGTCCCCGCTGGGCTGGGCGAGGAGCTCCTGTGCCCGCTCGACGGTGAGCTCGTCGGGGGCGAGCTCGTCCGGGACGCTCGCCCGCTGGCCGTCCCGCTCGAGGTACGGGCCGTAGCGGCCGACGCGGAGGACGATCCCATCGCCGATCTCGAGCGAGTTGATCTCGCGCGCGTCGATCGCCCCGAGGTCCGAAACGAGCTCGTGCAGGCCCGCGGAGCCTTCGCCGAAGTAGAAGCGGCCGAGCCATTCGACGCGGTGCTCGTCCCCGGCCGCGATCCGGTCGAGGTCGTCCTCCATCCGCGCCGTGAAGTCGTAGTCGACGAGCCTGCCGAAGTGCTGCTCGAGAAGGCCGACGACCGAGAAGGCGAGGAAGGCGGGAACGAGCGCCGTGCCTCGCTTGAAGACGTAGCCGCGATCGAGGATCGTGCCGAGGATCGAGGCGTAGGTGGACGGGCGGCCGATGCCGAGCTCCTCGAGCGTCCGCACGAGCGTCGCCTCCGTGTAGCGCGCCGGCGGGCTCGTCTCGTGGCCCTGCGGCTCGAGCGCGCGCAGCTCGACCGAGTCGCCCTCGGAGAGGTTCGGCAGGCGGCGCTCCTCGTCGTCGCCCTTCGCCGCGCCGTCGTCGTCCCGCCCCTCCTCGTAGGCGGCGAGGAACCCACGGAACGTGATCACGGTGCCGGAGGCGCCGAACTCGACCTTCTCGGCCGCGCTGGACTCGGCAGCGAGCCGCAGCGAGACCGTCTGTCCCTGCGCGTCCTTCATCTGCGACGCGATCGTCCGCATCCAGATCAGCTCGTAGAGCGCGTGCTCGTCCGGCGAGAGCTCCGAACGCACGTCCTGCGGCGTGCGGAAGCGGTCACCGGAAGGACGGATCGCCTCGTGCGCCTCCTGCGCGTTCTTGACCTTGCGCTCGTAGCGGCGCGGCTGCGGCGGCACGTAGTCGGCGCCGAACAGGGAAGTCACCTGCTCGCGCGCGGCTGTGAGCGCCGACTCCGACAGGGTCGTGGAGTCGGTGCGCATGTACGTGATGTAGCCGTTCTCGTAGAGGCGCTGGGCGAGCCGCATCGTCGTCTGCGCCGAGAAGCGGAGCTTGCGGCTCGCCTCCTGCTGCAGCGTCGAGGTCATGAACGGCGGGCTCGGGCGCCGGACGTACGGCTTCCGCTCGACCCGCGCGACCTGGAAGGAGACTCCCTCGAGGCGCTCGGCCAGACCGTGCGCCGCCTCCTCGTCGAGGGCGCGCGCGTCGCCGCGCAGCCGGCCGTCGGGCCCGAAGTCGCGACCCTGCGCGACGCGCTGCCCGTCGACCGAGACGAGCCGCGCCTCGAAGGCCGGATCGAAGGTGGCAAGCAGGTCCCACCACTCGGCGGCGCGGAAGGCCATCCGCTCCCGCTCGCGCTCGACGACGAGACGCGTCGCGACCGACTGGACACGGCCGGCGGAGAGCCCGCGCATGACCTTCTTCCAGAGAACAGGTGAGACCTCGTAGCCGTAGAGCCGATCGAGGATGCGCCGCGACTCCTGGGCGTCGACCAGCCGCTCGTCGACGTCGCGAGTCTCGTCGAGCGCGCGCTCGATCGCGTCGCGGGTGATCTCATGGAAGACCATCCGCCGCGCGGGCACCTTCGGCTTCAGCACCTCGAGCAGATGCCACGCGATCGCCTCTCCCTCGCGGTCCTCGTCCGTCGCGAGCAGGAGCTCGTCCGCGTCGGCGAGTTGCTTCCGGAGTTGTGCGACCGTCTTCTTCTTGTCGGGATCGACGACGTAGAGCGGCTCGAATCCGTGCTCGACGTCGACGCCGAGCCGCGCCCACGACTCGCCCTTGTACTTCTCGGGGATCTCCGCCGCGCTGTCGGGTAGGTCGCGAATGTGGCCGACGGAGGACTCGACGACGAAGTCCGGGCCGAGGTACCCGGCGATCGTGCGCGCCTTCGCAGGCGACTCGACGATGACGAGACGCTTCGGCACGGGCGGTCACGATAGCCGTGGCATCCGGACGCGATACTCCAGGCGTGCGCACGCCGCCGCTCTACCACGTGATCGCCGGGGTCAGCTGGCCTTTGATCTATGGGCTCTTCCGGCTACGCGCGCGCGGCCGGGAGAACCTGCCTGCGAACGGTGGCTACGTCCTCGCCTGCAACCACGTCTCGAACCTCGATCCGTGGCCTCTCGGGCTGCCGCTCTGGCCGCGCCGCTGGCTGCGCTTCATGGCGAAGGCGGAGCTCTACTGGTGGCCGGCGAAGTACGTGCTCGACGGTGCCGGGGCGTTCCCGGTGCACCGCGGGCTCGGCGATCGCGAAGCGATCGACACGGCCCTTCGGCTCGCGCGCGAGGGAAACGTCGTCGTGATGTTCCCGGAGGGCACGCGCCGGGAGAAAGGCGTCGTGAAGAAGCACGTCGCCAGGCCGCGAACGGGCGCGGCCCGGATCGCGCTCGAGGCCGGCGTGCCGCTCGTCCCTGCCGCCGTCGCCGGCACCGACCGGCTGCTCACGCTCGGGCCGCTGCGCATCGCCTACGGCGCGCCGGTCGACATCGAAGACCTGCGCGCGCACGACGACATCCGCCACGCGTCGCAGGAGGCGACCGAGCGGCTGATGGCGCGCATCGCGGAGCTCGAGGCCACGCTGTGAGCGTGTTGCTGGCGATCGACGGCGACTCCTTCGCCCACCGGGCGTACCACGCGCTGCCGAAGTCGATCCGGCTCAACGCGGTCGTCGGCTTCACGAACATGCTCGTGCGGCTGTGGCAGGCCGAACGCCCGGACGCGGTCCTCGTCGCGTGGGACACGCTCTCGGTGCCGACCTACCGGCACGAGGCGTTCGACGCGTACCAGTCCGGCCGCGTCTTCGAGGAGTCCATCCTGGAGCAGCTCGACATCCTGCCCGAGGTCGTGGCCGCGTTCGGCTTCCTCGTCGCGAAGGCGCCGGGCTACGAGGCCGACGACTTCCTCGCCGCCGCAGCGCGCGAGTGGGCCGGAGACGTGCTCGTCGCGACCTCCGACCGCGACGCCTTCCAGCTGGCGAGCGCGCGCGTGACGATCCTGCAGCCGGCGCGTGGAGTGAGCGAGCTCGCACGGATCGGTCCCGCGGAGGTGCGCGAGCGGTACGGCGTCGAGCCCGAGCAGGTGCCGGATCTGATCGCCCTGCGCGGCGATCCGTCGGACAAGCTGCCGGGGGCGCGGGGCATCGGGCCGAAGAAGGCCGCCGACCTGCTCGCGCAGTACGGCTCGCTCGAGGCGGCGCTCGGCGACGGACGGTTCGCGGCGGAGGCGGAGGACTTGAGGCTCTTCCGGCGAATCGCCACGATGGACGCCTCCGCCCCCCTTCCTCCCCTCGCAGAAACATCCCCGGCGTGGGCGGAGGCGTCCTCTTTCCTCGAACGACTCGGGCTCGGCGCGGTCGCCGGCCGTGTGGCGGCGCTATCGACGTCCTGACGCACCCGGGGTTCGCGCGGTTGCACCCGACCGGCGGCCACCCGGAGCGCCCGGAGCGGCTGGCGACGCTCCTCGCCCACCAGCACATCTGGAGCGAGGGTCGGGCGGCGACCGTCGACGAGCTGCAGCTGTGCCACACGGCGGAGCACGTCGAGCTCGTCCGTACGGTCGAGGATGCGGTCTGGCTCGACGGCGACACCGTCTGCACCGCGACGTCCTTCGAAGCGGCATCGCTTGCCGCGGGTACCGCCATCGAAGCGGCGCTGCGCGGCGGGTTCGCCCTCGTACGCCCGCCGGGGCATCACGCGCTCGCCGGGCGCGCGATGGGCTTCTGCATCTTCAACAACGTCGCGGTGGCGGCGAGGGCGGCGCAACAGCGGCTCGGCCTCGAGCGAGTGGCGATCGTCGACTTCGACGTCCACCACGGGAACGGAACCGACGCGATCTTCCGGGAGGACGGCGGTGTCCTCTACGTCTCGCTCCACCAGTGGCCTTTCTATCCGGGGAGCGGCGGGCCGGACGACCAGGCGGGGACGACCCTGAACGTGCCGCTGCGGGCCGGCTGCGGGGACGAGGAGTACCTCGAGGCGTTTGCACGCGCCGTGGAGCCGGCGGTGCAGCGATTCGAGCCCGAGCTCGTGCTCGTGTCGGCGGGCTTCGATGCCCATGCGGCCGACCCGCTCGCAGACATGCGCGTCACGGCGGACGGCTTTCGCGAGCTCGCCCGTCGCTGCGCGGCCCTCTCCGACCGCGTCGCCGCGGTCCTCGAGGGCGGTTACAACCTCGAGACGCTGCCGGAGCTCGTCGACGCCGCGCTCGAGGGCTTCACGAGCTAGCCGCGCGCGAGCGCGAGCTGCTCGAGCGCCTCGCGGCGCGAGGAGACGCCCAGCTTGCGGAGCAGGCTCTTCACATGCGACCGCACGGTGTGCTCCGAGATGAAGAGCCGGCGGGCGATCTCGTCCGTGCCGTGGTGCTCGTCGAGCAGGAGCAGCACCTCGAGCTCGCGGGCGGAGAGAACCGCCGCGATGCGGTCCGGCACGCCGGAGCCGCGGCCGCCTGCGCGCACCTGGTCGAGCAGCCGCCGCGCCACCGGACCCGAGAGCGCGGCGTCGCCCTGGACGACGCCCTCGAGGAACTCCGCGATCCGGTCGGGCGACTCCGTCTTCAGCAGGTAGCCGGCTGCGCCGCCGCGGATCGCTGCGAGCAGATTCTCCTCCGTGCCCGAGGCCGTGAGGACGACGACCTCGCAGCCGGGCGCCGCCTCGCGCAGGCGCGGCAGCGCGGTGAGGCCGTCGAGCCCCGGCATCAGAAGGTCGAGGAGGACGAGGTCGGGCTGCGTCTCGGCCGCCGCCGCGATCGCCTCCTCGCCGTCGGCCGCGAGTCCGGCGAGCTCGAAGCCGTGCGAACGCAGCAGCGCCGCGAGCGCCTCGCGGGTGAGGGGATGGTCGTCGACGACGAGAACGCGTGCGGGCACCTGTCCCTTATCGGCAGCGGCGCTTCTGCCGACAAGACCCGTATGAGGCGGCGGCGGACCGAGCTGCAGGCGTGGCTGTGGGGCGAGATCGTCCTGGCGGTACTGCTCGCGGGGAGTCTCGCGCTCCTCCTGTCGGTACCGGCCCTGCGGACGCAGTACGACCGGCCGCAACTGCTGCTCGTGCTCGAGACGATCATGGCGCTCGCCGGCGTCCTCGTCGCGCTGCTCGCGGGCGCGCGCTTCTCCGTCGTCGGCCTGCGCACCGACCTGCTGCTCGCCGCGGGCCTCCTCATCTGGTCGCTGTCGACCGCGGCCTTCGGCATCGTCCCCGCGCTCGGCAGCGGCACACTCGGTCGCGCGGACGCGTGGGCGGCCCTTGTCGGCGGCATCGCCGGCCAGGGCCTCGTCGCCCTCGCGCCGTTCGTGGGAGGCCGCAGCCGCCGTCGGGATCGCGCGCTGGGGGACGCGGTCCTCGCGGCCGCGGTCGCGCTCGCCGCCGTATGGCTCCTCCTCCGGGCTCACGGCGCTGCGCTGCCGGCGCTGACGCCGCTGCCGGGCGCCGCCGCTCCTCCCGGACTCGCGTCCGCCCTGGCGGTGCAGGCGCTGCTCAACCTCCTCGCGGTCGTCGGCTGGGGCCGCATGCTCGCGAAGACGGGAGACGATCTCGCGCGGTGGCTCGCGCTGAGCTTCACGCTGCTGCTCTTCGCCGCGCTCCACCTCGTGTTCGCCCCGCCGCGCGGGACGATGTACGTCGCCGCGGGCGACTATCTGCGCCTGCTCGCCTTCGCGCTGATGCTCGTGGGCGCCTGGCGGGCGATCCGTTCGGCCGAGCTCGGGCGGGCGGTCGCGGAGGAGCGCGCGCGTGTCGCGCGCGAGATCCACGACGGGCTCGCGCAGTACCTCTTCGCGATCTCCACGCACGCCCAGATGCTCGAGGCGGGCACACCGCTCGAGGAGATCGGGCCGCAACTCAAGCAGGCCGCGACGCTCGCTCAGCAGGAGGCGCGCTTCGCGATCCTCGCGCTCTCCTCGGCGAGCGGCACCGCGCCGTTCGACTCCGCGCTGCGCCGCTACGTCGAGTTCCTGACCGCGGACGGCGCCCTCGCCGTGGACCTCGAGATCGATTCCGAGATCCGCCTGGCGCCGGACGAGCAGATCGAGATCTTCCGCATCGTCCAGGAGGGCCTCGGCAACGTCCGCCGCCACGCGAACGCGACCCGCGCCGACGTCGTGATCGGCCGGCGGCCCTCCGGCGAGCGGTTCGTCGCCATCGAGGACGACGGCGAAGGGTTCCCGTCCGAGGAGGACACCTTCGGGCAGGGCCTGAGAAACATGCGGGATCGCGCGTCGTCGATCGACGGCGGCTTCAGCGTCCGCAGCACCCCAGGGCTCGGCACCGCGCTCGAGGTCGTTCTGCGCACGTAAAACGGACTTTCCACCGGCCGCCCCTCCACCTAGAGTCCTGCCCGGTGGGTCGGTTGCTCGTGTCGTCGCTCGTCGTGGCGCTGTGTTGCGTGCCGGCGTCGGGCGCAGCCGCGGCGAGGAAGCAGCCGCAACAGCACCTGACGATCTTCTCCGACTCGGTCGGCGCGGCGCTGAACTGGGACTCGACGGCGAAGAGGATCGTCGAGCACGGCAACCACGTGCTCTTCGAGCTCCATCCGTGCGGCCGTCTGGTGCAGGTCGGCTGCCTCACGCCCCCGCCGCCGAGCGTCCTCGGCACGGTGCGTGCGCTCGGACGGAGGATCGGGCCGACCGTCGTCGTCTTCGTGGGCTACAACGACTCGCCGCTGATCTACCGCAACGGCCTCCCGGTCGTCCTGAAGGCGATGCGCAAGCGCGGCGTCAAGCACGTCATCTGGCTCACCCTCCGCGCGGTGACCAAGCAGTACGTCGACATCAACCAGGCGATCTACGCGGCCGAGCGGAAGTGGCGGCAGCTGATGAGCGTGCTCGACTGGAACCACTACTCGTCCTCGCACACCTCCTGGTACGCGTCGGACGGGATCCACCTCAGCGGCGCCGGCGCGATCGCGTTCGCGACGTACCTCCACCGGTCGCTGAAGCGGCTCGGACTGACCGGGCCGATACCGACCGGCTAGAGAAGAGAGGCCCCGCCGGAGCGGGGCTTCTCGGACGCAGGCCTGTAAGCCGGATTCTGTCGAGGGTGACCATCCATCTGTGCAGCTACCCGGCTCCTCGGCGGGCCGCGTCGGCGGAGCCTGTTCGCCTTGCACCGGACGGGGTTTGGCGAGCCGACCCTGTCGCCAGGGCCGCTGGTGGGCTCTTACCCCACCGTTTCACCCTTACCGGCCGCGACTCCGGAGATCCGCGACCGGCGGTCTGTTTTCTGTGCCACTTTCCGTCGGCTTTCGCCGCCTCCCTCGTGTCGTGAGACGATCTCGGGAGCGTCCTGCCCTGCGGTGTCCGGACTTTCCTCGACGCCGGCTCCGAGCTACGGAGCAGACGCCGCGGTCACCCGGCCTGCGTGCCGGATTGTACCCCGGCTCCGGCGCCGTCGATCCGGCCGTGCAGGCGCATCGAGCACTCGGGGCAGCGGACGAGAGCGCCCTCGTGGAGGACGAACTCGCCGCAGACCGGGCACTCGAGGGACGCCCCGCGCAATACCGCGAGGAGCTCCTGCTCGAGCGTCCGGTGGAGGGGCGCGATCCCGCTCATAGCTCCCGGAAGACCCCCACGACCTTGCCGAGGATCGTGACGTGCGGGGCATAGATCGGCTCGAGCGCCGAGTTCTCGGGCTGCAGCCGGATACGGCCGCTCTCCCGGAAGAACCGCTTCACCGTCGCCTCGTCGGCGGTCTCGTCCTCGCCGGCGAGGGCGACGACGATCTCGCCGTCACGGGCGTCCTGGGCTCTCCGCACCACGACGACGTCGCCGTCGAGGATCCCGGCCTCGATCATCGAGTCGCCCTTGACGCGCAGCAGGAAGTCGCCGTGGAGGCTCTCGGGCACGGCGATCTCGTCCTCGACGTTCTCCGCCGCCAGCAGCGGCCCGCCCGCGGCGATCTGGCCGAGCAGCGGCAGCTTCGGCAGCTCGGCGCTCACGGTCTCGGCCGCCTTTCCGGCCCCCCTGTCGCGGCCCACGAGCTCGAGCGCCCTCGGCTTCGTCGGATCGCGCCGGAGCAGGCCGGCCCGCTCGAGGTTCGCGAGATGCGCGTGGACGGTGGACGGCGAGGCGAGGCCGACGGCCCCACCGATCTCGCGCACGGTAGGCGGGTAGCCGTGGCGATCGACATAGTCGACGAGGAAGCTCCAGATCTCGCGCTGCCGGCCGGTCAACTCGGCTGTCGTCTGCATCTCACGCTCCGGGGGTCGGGGAAGGTGGCGAACACCTGTTCGACAGCAGGGTACGGGCTCCTCCGGACGGCGTCAATTCCGTGCCCGAGAAGAAAGCGGCCGCTCGCGCGGCCGCTTCGAAACCTCATGCGCTGGAGAGGACTTGAACCTCCACGGCCTGTTAAGGCCACTAGGCCCTCAACCTAGCGCGTCTACCAATTCCGCCACCAGCGCGAGAGCCCGCGCAGTGTAGCGTCGCGGCCTCAGTTCTTCAGGTAGTGGAAGAGCGCGACGCTGTTGGCGAAGAAGAGCACCGTGAGCACGACGGTGACCCGCGTCAGGTTTCGCTCGACGATGTGCGTGCCGCCCTGCGACGCCGGGGTGAATCCCATCCCGCCCATGCCCGCGTCGCGGCCGGAGTGCATGAGGATGAGCGACGTCAGGCCGACGACGATGAGCACCTGCACGACTGCGAGGAACGTGAGCACGCCCTCAGGGTAGCCGTCCCCGCGTCACTTCGACGATCGCCGCGAGGAGCTCGGAGGCGATCCGGTCCTTGGTGACGTAGCCCGACGCGCCGGCCTTCCGCGAGCGATCGACGTCGGCGCGCGAGTTCGAGCCCGTGAGCATGAGAACGCGGGTGTCTTCGCTCTCGGCCCGGATCTCGCGCGTGGCCTCGAAGCCGTCGAGCACCGGCATGCTCACGTCCATGAGCACGAGGTCGGGATCGAGCTTCCGGGCGAGCTCGACCGCCTCGCCTCCGTCGCTCGCCTGCCCGACGACCTCGATCCGCTCGTCTGCGGCGAGGATCGCCTGCAGGGCCTCGGCGAAGAGCCGGTGGTCGTCGGCGATCAGGATGCGGAGCGGCTTGGACTTCTTGGCTCGGCGGGCCACCCGTCCATCCTGCCCTGTTAGCGTCGATCTGTGGCAGAGGACGTCCGAGCTCGGATCCAGAAGCTGCTCGTGACCGGCGACAATCGCCTCAAGCAGGGCGTCGATCCGACGAAGGCGCGCGAGAGCTGGGAGCAGGCGCTCGCGCTCGCGCGGGAGGCCGGGCTCGAGGAGCGGATCCGCCCGCTCGTCGAGGTCAGGCTCGCGGATCTCGGGCAGCCGCGGCCCGGCTGAGGATCGCCTCGATCCGCTCCGCCTCGCGGCGGACGTCGTGCTCCGCGGTCGCTTCGCGCGCGGCTTCGTTCGGGCAGGGCAGCGCGGCCGCCTGCGCGAGTCCGCGCGCCAGCGCGTCGACGTCCAGCGGATCGACGAGCACGCCGGCCTCGGGCGGCACGAACTCGGGCGGCCCGCCGATCCGCGTCGCCACCACCGAGCGGCCGCAGGCCATCGCCTCGAGCAGCGCCTGGCCGAGCGGCTCCACGAGGCTCGGCTGGGCGAGGACGCGGGACCCGGCGAGCAGGCGCGGAATCTCGTCGTGCGGGACGCGCCCGAGCAGGCGGACGCGCTCCCGTCCCTCGAGGCGCGATCGAAGCGGCCCGTCGCCGGCGAAGGTGAGCGTTCCCTCCCCCAGCCGCGCGAAGGCGTCGGCGAGGCGGACGACGTTTTTCCGCTCGTCGAGCGCACCCACGCAGAGGAAGCCGGGCGGCCCCGCCGGAGGGTCGGTGACCGAGAACCGCTCGCGGTCGACGCCGCTCGAGACCACCTCCACCTTGCCGCGCGCGGCCGGCAGCTTCGTCTCGAGCTCCCGCCGCAGGTAGCCGGAGACGCAGATCACGGCGGCCGCCCGGCGCACGACGAGCCGGGTCGCGGCCGCCACGCCCGGGATCGCGCCGATGTTCCGGACGTCCCGGCCGTGTGCGGTGACGACGAGCGGCGCGCGGCCGACGACCGCGGCGATCAGGCCCGCCGGCACGAGGAAGTGCGCGTAGACGACGTCGGGCCGCTCCGCCGCGAGCGTCCTCCGCGCGAGCGTCAGGTAGCGGAGCTTGCCGCCCGCACGCGTGTCGAGCACGGCACGCTCGATCTCGTGCCCGCGCGCGACGAGCTCCCGCTCGACCTGCGCGACGAACGTCCCGAGGTCGGGCGCGTCGGGGCCCGGGTACATCTGCGAGACGAGGAGGATGCGCACGGGGCCAGCGTACGCGGGCCCCGTGCGCGAGTCGGCGGCCTCAGGCCGCGGCGGCGCTGCGGACGGCCTCGACGACGAAATCGGAGCGGCCCTCGAAGAGCAGGTCGAGCAGCCGGCTGGCGCCGAGCATCCCGGCGGGCCGCCGGAGCAGGGCCAGGAGACGCGTCTCGTCCAGACCGACGGCGCGCGCCGCCTTGACGGCCTCCCGCACGCCGGCCGGGATCGAGCCTCCCGGACCGAACTGCCAGGCCGGATAGAGCCACTCGCCGCGGTCGCGAACCGCGAAGAGTTCGCCGCGGTCTCGCAGTTGCTCGATCTCCTTCGGATTGACGCCGAGCCGGCTCGAGAGCCACGAGCCGGGAAGCGGGGTGGTGAGCGTGTCGTGCATCTCGATCTCCTTCGTTTCTCGTTCAGGCGACACCCGCGCGCCCCACCCTCAGCACGAGGCCGAGGACGGCGAGCGCGAGCAGGACGACGATCACTCCGCCGAAGAAGAGGCGGCGGCGCATCAGATCGACGCGGCGATCGCAGGCGCCGCGGGCTGGGCGGGCACGTAGACGGCGTCGTAGCCGAGCAGGCGGCCGACGGGCGCGCCGAAGGCGAGTCCGATCCGCTGGACGATCGCCGGCGGGAACGGCAGCTGAACCGTGTCGAAGTGCGCGTTGGCGATCACCGCGAGGCGCAGCGGATTCGGCATGCCCTTCCGGTTCGTCTTGCCGTCGGCGGCGAGGGCGAACATCGTCTCGAGCAGCGCCTCGAACTGGAGGGCGGGGCGCACCTCGCAGACGAAGTGGGCCTCCTCCTCGCCGGCGTTCCAGAACTTGTGCGGAGTGCCGGCGGGCACGGTGAGGCGCTGGCCCGGCCCGGCGACGAGCTTCTTGCGGCCGATGCGGAAGCCGACGCTGCCGCGCAGGATCTCGAAGCGCTCCTCCTGGCTCGGATGGACGTGGGCGGCCGCAACGAAGCCGTTCGGCTGCACGTACGTCTCGATCACGACGGCCTGTCCGTTCGTCTCGCGGGAGGTCTGGCGAAAGACGATGCGCTCGCCGGTGACGGGGTTGTGGATCGTGTCTCCTGCCTGAATCATGTGGTTGCTCCTTCCGGTCGTTCGGGGGTGGGAGCACCATCGAGGCGGGTGCTTAATTTCTGCTTGAGGTGTGCTTGGGAGGGGGGTCGGCGAGCATCGAGTTCCGCATCCTGGGATCCGTCGAGGTCGTCGGAGACGACGGCCCGCTCGCGCTGGGGGCGCCGAAGCAGCGCGCGCTGCTCGCGCTGCTGCTCCTGAACGCAAACACGGTCGTGTCGCGGGACCGGCTCGTCGACGCGCTCTGGGGCTCCGAGCCGCCTCGATCCGCGGTCTCGTCGCTGCAGGTGTACGTCCACGGGCTGCGCCGGGCGCTCGGCGCCGAGCGCATCGAGCGGCACGGCGCGGGCTACCGGCTGCAGCTCGATCCCGCGGAGCTCGATCTCAGCCGCTTCGAGCGGCTCGTCGACGTGGCGACGGAGGCTCTCTCCGCGGGGCGGGCGGCGGACGCGGCCGAGAATCTCCGGCAGGCGCTCGCGCTCTGGATCGGCGCGCCGCTCGCCGACCTCGCGGGCGAGCCGGTGCACGAGGCGGAGGCCGGACAGCTGGAAGAGCGGCGCCTGCGGGCGCTCGAGCTCCTCCACGACGCCGAGCTCGCGCTCGGCCGCCACGACGAGCTCGTCCCCGAGCTCGAGCGGCTGATCGCGGCGGAGCCCTACCGCGAGCGCTTCCGGGCGCAGCAGGCGCTCGCGCTGTATCGCTCCGGCCGGCAGGTGGACGCCCTCGCCGCCTGCCGCGCCGCCCGGGAGTTGCTCGTCGTCGAGCTCGGGATCGATCCCGGCCCGGAGCTCCAGGAGCTCGAGCGCCGGATCCTGCAGCACGATCCGGCGCTCGCGGCTCCGGACGCACCCGCGCCCGCGCGCCTGCGGCTGCCCACGCCGCCCACGCCGCTCGTGGGCCGCCGCCTCGAGGTCGCCGCGATCTCCGCGCTGCTGCGCCGCGACGACGTGCGACTCGTCACGCTGACGGGGCCCGGAGGCGCGGGGAAGACCCGGCTCGCGCTCGCCGCCGCGGCCGAGCTGGGGCCGGAGCTCCGGGACGGCGCGGTCTTCGTCGACCTCGCTGCGGTGCACGACCCGGCGCTGCTCGACTCCGTGCTCGCCCAGGCGCTCGGCGCGAGCGAGACGGCGGAGGGCGTGGAGGACGGGCTCGTGGCCCATCTGCGCGACCGGAGCATGGTGCTGCTGCTCGACAACCTCGAGCAGCTCGTGCCGGAGGTCGGCCTCGTCTCACGGCTCCTGGCGGCCGCGCCGCGTCTGCTCGTGCTCGCCACGAGCCGCACGCCGCTCCGGCTCGCCGGCGAGCACGAGTACCCGGTTCCGCCGCTCGAGCTGCCGGACCCCGGGACGAGCACGAGCTTCGAGCAGCTCGCGGCGAACGACGCCGTGCGGCTCTTCTCGGCTCGCGCGGGCGCCGTCGACCCGGCGTTCCAGCTCGACGAGGACAACGTCGCCGCGGTCGCGGAGGTCTGCGCGAGGCTCGACGGCCTGCCGCTCGCGATCGAGCTGGCGGCCGCGCGCTCGAAGCTCCTGCCGCCCGAGGCGATGGGCCGTCGCCTGGACCGCGCGCTCGACCTCCTCGTCGGAGGCGCGCAGGACCTCCCTGGCCGCCAACGGACGCTGCGGGCGACGCTGGAGTGGAGCCACGGCCTCCTGAGCGAGGACGAGAGCAGGCTGTTCGCGCGGCTCGCGGTCTTCGCGGGCGGCTGGACGCTCAACGCGGCCGAGGCGGTGTGCAGCGAGAACGGCCTCGACGTCTTCGAGACGCTCGCCTCGCTCGTGGACGAGAGCCTGGTGCGTCCCTTGCGCAGACCGACGGGCGAGCCGCGCTTCACGATGCTCGAGACCGTCCGCGAGTACGCGGGGGAGCTGCTCGAGGCCTCGGGGGAGGCCGAGACGATGCGGCGGCGGCACTGCGAGTACGTCCTCGCGCGGGGCGAAGGAGCGGCAGCGGCCTGGCACGCCGGCGCCGATCCGCAGGAGTCCCTGTTCCCCTTCCTCGACGAGGAGCACGACAACCTCCACGCTGCCCTGGCCTGGGCCGCCGCCGCAGGCGAGGTCGAGCTGGAGGTCCGGCTCGCCGTCGCGGCCCGGTGGTACTGGGTCCTGAAGGGGAACCTCAGCGAGGGGCGCCGCGCCTTCGACGGAATCGCCGACCGCACGGCGGGCGCACCGAAGGCGTTGCGCGCGAAGGCCCTCGTCCACGCCGCGATCTTCCCCTTCCGCCAGGGCGACAACGCGCTGACCGCGGCGCTCCTGCAGGAGAGCCTCGACCTGTACCGCGAGCTCGGCGACGAGGAGGGCATCGCCCGAGCCACGGCGGAGCTCGGCGGCGTGGCGATCGCCGAGGTGGATCTCGACCGTGCCGCCGCGCTGTACGAGGAATGCATCCCGCTCCTGCGCAAGCAGGGCAACCTGAGCCGCCTGGCCGTGGCGTTCGGCAACCTCGGCACGATCGCGCACATGCGCGGCCAGCACGAGACCGCCGTGGCTCACTACGGCGACGCGATCAGGTCCGCGCGGTCGGCGGCCGACGAGGACGGCGTCGCGGTCAACCTCCACAACCTCGGACGATCCGAGCTCGCCCTCGGCCGAACCGACGATGGCTTCGAGGCGCTGCGGGAGAGCCTCGCCATCGCGCGGCGACTCGGCTATCGCGAGGTGATCGCCTACTGCGTCGGCGGATTTGCGGAGCTCGGGATGATCGAGGAGGACGCCGAACGAGCCGCGACCCTGCTCGGTGCATCCCAGCAGCTCTTCTCCGAGATCGGCGCCCTACCCAACCCGGACGAGGCCGTGGTGCAGGCGAGGCTCGTCGCGTTCGTCGTCGACGCCCTCGGCGAGGAGCGCGCGACCGAGCTTCGCGCGGAGGGAGCGTCGCAGACGCTCGAGGAGCTGCTCGACCGCGTAGCCTCCGGGGCATGAGCGACTACACGATCGTCAATCTCGGCGACGTCGAGAACGTCGCCCCGAAGTTCCAGATGCCGGAGGGCATGGACGTGCGCTTCCCACGGCGCGAGCTCGGCTGCACCATCGGCGGCGTCGGCGTCGAGAAGCTGCCGGCCGGGGTGCGGCAGCCCTTCGGGCACACGCACTCGCGACAGGAGGAGATCTACGTGATCGCGGAGGGCTCGGGACGGATCAAGCTCGGCGACGAGGTGCACGACCTGCGGCAGTGGGACATCCTCCGGATCGGCCCGGGCGTGATGCGGAGCCTCGAGGCCGGCTCCGACGGGATCACGCTGGTCGCGTTCGGTGCGCCGCTCGGAGAGGAGAACGACGGCGAGATCGTGCCCGGCTGGTGGAGCGACTAGGCGCGCGCCCGGAGCGCGTCGTACATCCCCCACTCCTCGCGCAGCGTCTCGCAGATCTCGCCGACGGTGCAGCGCGCGCGCAGCGCCTCGCGCAGCGGCGGCAGCAGGTTCGCGTCGCCCCGGGCCGCCTCGCGCACGGCCGTGACCGCGGCGGCGACTTCGTCCGCGTTCCGCTCCGCCCGCACGCGAGCCGTCCGCTCGAGCTGGCGCCGCTCCGCAGCGGGGTCGATGCGGAGAAGCTCGATGCGCTCGTCGGACTCGTCGCGGAACTCGTTCACGCCGACGATGATGCGTTCGCCCGTCTCTACCTGCTGCTGGAACTCGAACGCCGCCCGCTCGATCTCCTCCTGCACGAAGCCCGACTCGACCGCCGCGACGGCGCCGCCCGCCTCGTCCACTCGCCCGATCAGTTCCCATGCGCGCGCCTCGAGCTCGTCGGTCAGTGCCTCGACGTAGTACGAGCCGCCGAGCGGATCCGCGGTGTCGGTCGTGCCGCCCTCCGCGGCGAGGATCTGCTGCGTCCGCAGCGCGACGCGGGCCGCGTGCTCGCTCGGGAGCGCGAGCGCCTCGTCGTAGCCGTTCGTGTGCAGGCTCTGCGCTCCCCCGGCGACCGCCGAGAGCGCCTGGATCGCGACGCGGACGATGTTGTTCTCCGGCTGCTGCGCCGTGAGCGTGGAGCCGCCCGTCTGGGCGTGGAAGCGAAGAGCGAGCGAGCGCGGGTTCGTCGCGCCGAAGCGCTCGCGCATGATCCGCGCCCACAGGCGTCGCGCCGCCCGGAACTTCGCCACCTCCTGGAAGAAGTCGTTGTGCGCGTTGAAGAAGAAGGAGAGGCGCGCGCCGAAGTCGTCGGGCGACAGGCCCGCCGCGACCGCCGCGTCGCAGTACGCGATCCCGTTGGCGAGCGTGAAGGCAAGCTCCTGCACCGCGGTCGAGCCGGCCTCGCGGATGTGGTACCCGCTGATCGAGATCGTGTTCCAGTGCGGGATTCGCTCCGCGCAATAGGCGAAGAGGTCGGTGGTGAGCCGCATCGACGGCCGGGGCGGGAAGATGTAGTTCCCGCGGGCGATGTACTCCTTGAGGATGTCGTTCTGGACGGTGCCACGGAGCGCCTCGGGCGGCACGCCCTGCCCGTCGGCCACGAGCTCGTAGAGCAGGAGCAGGAGCGACGCGGGCGCGTTGATCGTCATCGACGTCGAGACGTCGCCCAGCGGGATCCCGGCGAGCAGGATCTCCATGTCGACGATCGAGTCGATCGCGACTCCGGTGCGTCCGACCTCCCCGAGCGCACGCGGGTCGTCGGAGTCGTAGCCGAGCTGGGTCGGCAGGTCGAAGGCGATCGAGAGGCCGGTCTGGCCGCGCTCGAGGAGGTAGCGGTAGCGCGCGTTCGACTCCTCCGCCGAGGCGAAGCCGGCGTACTGCCGGATCGTCCACGGCCGCCCGCGGTACATGTCCGGGTACGGGCCGCGCGTGAACGGGTACTCGCCCGGCCGCTCGAGCTCGCGCGGCGCGTCGGCCGCGGTGTAGACGGGCTTCACCTCGATGCCTGACTCGGTGCGCCGGTCGCCGGTGGCCGCCATGGAACGGATCGTAGAACCCTCAGACGAGGGCGGGAGGCTCGAGCTCGGCGTCGCGGCTGACGAGCGTCGCATAGCGGCCGCCCGCGGCGAGGAGCTCCTCGTGGCTGCCGCGCTCCACGACGCGACCCTGGTCGAGCACGACGAGCTGCTCCGCATTCCGGACGGTCGAGAGCCGATGGGCGATCGCAATCGTCGTCCGGCCCTGCGAGAGCCGGTCGAGCGCCTCCTGCACGAGCCGTTCCGTCCCGGTGTCGAGCGAGGACGTGGCCTCATCGAGGACGAGGACCGGCGGATTGCGGAGAATGGTGCGCGCGATGGCGATCCGCTGCTTCTCGCCGCCGGAGAACCGATAGCCGCGCTCGCCGACGACCGTGTCGTAGCCCTCCGGGAGGGCGGCGATCACGTGATGGATCCGCGCGGCCTCGGCCGCCGCGTACACCTCCTCGTCCGTCGCGTCCGGTTTCGCGAAGCGAAGGTTCTCGCGCACCGAGGCGTGGAAGAGGTACGTCTCCTGCGAGACGACGCCGACGAGGCTCGCGAGCGCGGTGAACGACATGTCGCGCACGTCGACCCCACCGATCGAGACCGAGCCGCGGCCCACGTCGTACAGCCGCGCCGCGAGGTAGCCGAGCGTCGTCTTGCCCGAGCCCGTCTCGCCGACGAGCGCGGTCGTGGTCCCGGCGGGAACGGTGAAGCTGACGTCCTCCAGCGTCCAGACGTCGTCCCGGGCGCCGCCGAAGGCGGCGCGGTCCACCAGCCGGGCTCCGTCGGCTTCGCCGACGGAGCTTCCAGCCTCGTAGCGGAACCAGACGTGGTCGAAGACGACGTCCCCGGCCTGGGCCACGCGGAGCGCGCCGTCCCGCTCGGCGATGTCCACCGGCAGGTCGAGGTACTCGAAGATCCGGTCGAAGAGGGCGAGCGACGTCTGGATGTCGAGGCCGACGCCGAGTAGCGAGCCGACGGGGAAGAAGAGCCGCGCCTGGAGCGTGGTGAAGGCGACGATCGTCGGGAGCGAGATCGAGTGGCTGAAGACGGTTCCGCCGAGCCAGTAGACGGCCGCCGGCATCACGGAGAAGCTCGTCTGGATCGAGGCCATCACCCAGCGCCCGGCCATGCGCTGGCGCACCTCGAGGTCGGCGAGCCGCAGCGACTCGCTCTCGAAGCGGTCGGCGAGCTCGTCGCCGCGGCCCATCGTCTTGCCGAGCAGGATCCCGCTGACGGAGAGCGACTCCTGGACGAGGCTCGAGATGTCGGCGAGCGACTCCTGCGTCGTCTTCGCGATCCTGCGCCGCTCGGCCCCGACCCGGCGGGTGAGGACCGCGAAGAACGGGATCAGCCCGAACGCGAAGAGCGCGAGCTCCCAGTTCAGGACGAGCATGGCGACCATCGTCGCGACGACGGTGGTGAGGCTCGAGGCGATGTTCGTCGCGGTGTTCGTGACGACGTTCTGGACGCCGCCGATGTCGTTCGAGATCCGGGGACTGCACCTCGCCCGTCCGCGTCCGCGTGAAGAAGGCGAGCGAGAGCCGCTGCAGGTGCCGGAAGACGGCGGTCCGTAGGTCGTGCATGACGCGCTGGCCGACCTGGTTCGAGAGCAGTGTCTGCACGACCGTGAGGACACCCGACACGACCGCGATCACGATCATCCCGCCGGCGTTGAACGAGATCGCTCCCGTGTCGTGCCGGAAGATCGCGGCGAGGACCCGGCGGAGGAGGAACGCGGGCAGGACGCCGAGTCCCGCGCTCACCACGATCAGCCCGAGCAGGACCGAGAGCCGCCGCCGATAGGGCTTGAAGAGCGGGCGGATGCGGCGCAGGTTCGCGCGGCGCACGGCGGGGTCGGACGGGCGCTCCGGCGGCGACTCCCCCCGGTCGTGGAAGAACATGCCCATCGAGCCAGTATCGCCGTCGGGCACACTCACGCGGATGCGCGTGACCGTCCGCCTCTTCGCCGGCCTGCGGGAACGCGCCGGCCGTTCGCACCTCGAGCTCGAGGGCGTCGACCGGATCGAGGACGTCTGGCCGGCGCTCGGGCTCGGGGAGGAGCCGCCGGGCCTCCTCTACGCCGTGAACCGCGAGTACGTCGAGCCCGGGCACGCGCTCGCGGACGGCGACGAGGTGGCGGTCATCCCGCCGGTCAGCGGCGGCTCCTTCGCCCTCGTCGACGGGCCGCTCGACGTCGCCGCCGTGCTGCGCGAGGTCGAGGATCCCGAGGCGGGCGCCGTCGCGAGCTTCGTCGGCACCGTTCGCCGCCGCTCGCGCGACCGCGACGTCGAGCACCTCGAGTACGAGGCGTACGAGGAGATGGCCGAGCCGATGCTCGCCCGACTCGGGGACGGGTTGACCGAGCGGCACGGGCTCTGCGCCGTCGCCGTGCACCATCGCCTCGGGCGTGTCGAGATCGGCGAGGCGAGCGTCGTCATCGCCGTCTCCGCCCCGCACCGCTCGGCCGCGCTCGACGCGTGCCGTGAGGCGATCGAGACGCTCAAGACGACGATCCCGCTCTGGAAGAAGGAGGTCTACGCCGGCGGTGAGGAATGGATAGGCCGAGGCTCGTGAGCACCGAGGCGCACCAGGAGCGCGGGATCGTCCGCCGCTCGCTCGAGCGGCTGCTCGGCTCAGCGATCGTGATCGGCGGGGCGGCGCTCAAGTGGGGTTTTTTGTTCGCGAAGTTCTTCGCCTTCTTCATCTCGGCGGCCGCCTACTCGCTCTGGTTCGGGAGCTGGCAGTTCGGGCTGGGCTTCGTCCTCCTGATCCTCGTCCACGAGCTGGGGCATGTCGCCGAGGCGAAACGACAGGGGCTACCGGTCTCGCTGCCGACCTTCATCCCGTTCCTCGGCGCCTTCGTCACGGTGCAGCACGGGAACCTGTCGCCGTGGAAGCGAGCGCTCGTGTCCCTCGCCGGCCCGTTCGTCGGCGGTCTCGGTGCGGCCGGCGTCTGGGCGGTCGGCGAGGCCCGGAACACGACCTGGCTCGTCGTGCTGGCGAATCTCGGCTTCCTGCTCAACGCGGTCAACCTGCTCCCGGTCGGCATCCTCGACGGCGGCGCCGTCTGGCGCGCCGTCACCGACACGTGGCACCGGCCGCGGATCAGGTTCGAGAACGGCGTGCCGGTCGAGGCGCACGCACCCGAGCGCGAGCGGGCGGTGCTCGTCGCGGCGATGTACGTCCTGCTCGCGGCCGCCCTCGTCGGCGGCCTGCTCGCGACCCGCCACAGTGGGATGCTCTAGACCATGCGGGACCGCGACCTCTTCCAGACGCACCACGCAGAGGAGGAGCTGCGTCGGCACACGACCTCGATCGGCCGGGAATTCCTCGCAGGCTTCGAGGCGGTCCAGCGGATCGACCGCCCCGCCGTCTCCTGCTTCGGGTCGGCGCGGGCGCCCGAGGCTTCGAGAACGTACGAGCTCGCCCGCGAGACGGCGCGACTCTTCGGCGAGGCGGGGTGGGCGGTCGTCACCGGCGGCGGCCCGGGCGTGATGGAGGCGGCGAACCGCGGCTGCCGGGAAGGCGGCGGGCTCTCGGTCGGCTTCAACATCGAGCTGCCCCACGAGCAGGGCATGAATCCGTACGTCGACCTCGGGCTGACCTTCGACCACTTCTACGCCCGCAAGACGATGTTCGTGAAGGCGGCGGAGGGCTTCTGCGTCTTCCCCGGCGGGTTCGGCACGGCCGACGAGCTGTTCGAGTCCCTGACGCTGATCCAGACCGGCAAGGTGCTCCACTTCCCCGTGGTACTGCTGGGCGAGGCGTACTGGACGCCGCTGCTCGAGTGGGTGCGCCGCAGCGCGCTCGCCGACGGCATGGTCTCGGCGGAGGATCTCGCGCTCCTGACGCTGACGAACGAGCCGCGCATCGCGGTCGAGACGGTGCTCGACGCCTTCCGCACCGGCGACGGGCGCGGGAGCCCGCACGCGCCGGAGAAGGCCGACGCGCAGTAGCGGCTAGCGCTTCTGCCAGACCGAGACGTGCTTCGGGCTCTCGGCGGTGAAGGGCTCGCGGTTCCAGTCGCTCCAGCGTTCGCGGAGCTCCATCCCGGCGAGGCGCGCCATCAGGTCGAGCTCCGAGGGCCAGACGTAACGGCCGGGGAACGTCGAGTAGGTGCCGTCGCGCGGGTCGTAGTGGTGCGACGTCAGGCTCTGCTCGACGAGGTCGTACTCGTCGAATCCGAGGTGCTCCGGACCGACGTCGAACGGCACGAACCGTTCGCCGGGCGCGAGGCGCTGCAGCTCCGGGAGCATGATCTCGACCGCGAAGCAGCCGCCCTGGCCGAGGTGGCCGGCCACGTTCTCGAAGCACGCCACCTGTCTCTCCTGCGTGCGCAGGTTCATGATCGTGTTGAAGACGACGTAGGCGAGCGCGAATGTCCCGTCGACCCGTGTCGTGGCAAAGTCGCCGATCGCGACCGGGATCTTCTCGCCGCCAGGCCTGGCACGGAGACGCACGACCATCGCCTCCGAGAGGTCGATCCCGTGCACCGGAACCCCGCGCGCCGCCAGGGGCAGGGCGATCCGCCCGGTGCCGATGCCGAGCTCGAGTGCGACGCCGTCACCGGCCAGCTCTGCGAGGAAGTCGACGGCGGCCTCGACGGCTCCCGGCTCGCCGAACTCTCCGATCGAGTCGTCGTAGCGGGCGGCTACCTCCTCGCCGAAGTAGTCCTCGGGCACGGCGGCACGCTACCGTCCACTCGTGGAGCTTCGCGATCTGCCCTCGGTGGACGAGCTCGCGCGCGAGGCCGGCGATCCGCTCGCGGTGGACGCGGCCCGCGCGGTCATCGACCGGGCCCGGGAGGAGATCCGGGCGGGCGCCGACCCGGGAGATCTCGCGGCGCGCCTGCGGGATGAGCTGACCGACACGCGGCAGCCGCGGCTGCGGCGCGTGATCAACGCCACAGGCGTCGTCGTCCACACGAATCTCGGCCGCGCGCCGCTCGCAGAGGAAGCCCTCGCACGGGTCGCGGACGCCGCGCGGGGGTACTCCAACCTCGAGTACGACCTCCCGGAAGGCGCCCGCGGCTCGCGGCAGGAGCACGTCGGCGCGGTCCTGAACCGGTTGACCGGCGCCGAGTCGGCGCTCGTCGTCAACAACAACGCCGCGGCGGTCCTGCTCGCGCTCGCAGCGCTCGCCGAGGGCCGCGAAGTCGTCGTCTCGCGCGGCGAGCTGATCGAGATCGGCGACGGCTTCCGGATCCCCGAGGTTCTCGCCCGCTCGGGCGCGCGGCTCGTCGAGGTCGGGGCGACGAACCGGACGCGCGCAGCCGACTACGAACGCGCGATCGGGCCGGAGACAGCCGTCCTCCTGCGCGTCCACCAGTCGAACTTCCGCGTGGTCGGCTTCGAGGAGCGACCGCGGCTCGAAGAGGTCGCCGCCGTCGCCCGGCGCCACGGGCTGCCGCTCGTGGACGACCTCGGCTCGGGCGCGATCGCGCCGGTCGAGGCGGAGCCGACGGCACGCGAGTCGCTCGCGGCGGGAGCAGACCTCGTCTGCTTCTCCGGCGACAAGCTGCTCGGCGGCCCGCAGGCCGGCATCGTGCTCGGTCGCGCCGAGCTCGTCGAGCGCCTGCGCCGCCATCCGCTCCAGCGGGCCCTTCGGATCGACAAGCTCTCCCTCGCCGCGCTCGAGGGGACGCTTCTCCTCCACCTCGAGGCGCCGGAGCGCATC
The DNA here is from genome assembly GCA_036526375.1 of Gaiellaceae bacterium. Classification (GTDB taxonomy): domain Bacteria; phylum Actinomycetota; class Thermoleophilia; order Gaiellales; family Gaiellaceae; genus Palsa-739. The sequence continues at coordinate 23,181 of DATCYP010000020.1, forward strand.
CCCGTCCTGCGCACGCTCCGGCAGGAGACGACCACGGTGCGCGAGCGCGCGGAACGGCTCGCGGCCGCGGCCGGCGGCGAGGTCGAGGAGACGGTCGGGCGCGTCGGAGGCGGAGCGCTGCCGCTGGCCGAGCTGGCGAGCTTCGCGTGCGCGATCGAGGAATCGCTCGCCGAGCCGCTCCGGACCGGCGATCCCCCCGTCGTGGGCGTGGTCCGCGACGGCCGCCTCCTCCTCGACTGCCTCACGCTGACGGACGAGGAGGCCGAAGAGGCCGCCGCAGCTGTACTCGCATGCCGCTGACGGTCGGCACCGCAGGGCACATCGACCACGGCAAGACCGCGCTCGTCGAGGCGCTGACCGGCAAGAACACCGACCGGCTGCCCGAGGAGCACGAGCGCGGGATCTCGATCGACCTCGGGTACGCGCCGCTCGACCTCGAGGACGGCACGGGCCTCTCGGTCGTCGACGTCCCCGGTCACGAGCGCTTCGTCCGCACGATGGTCGCGGGCGCGAGCGGCATCGACCTCTTCCTCCTCGTGGTCGACGCCGGCGAGGGAGCACGGCCGCAGACACACGAGCACCTGGTGATCCTGCGCCTGCTGGGGATCGAACACGGCGTCGTCGCGCTGACGAAGTCCGACCTCGTGGACGAGGAGATGCTCGAGCTAGCGCGGGTCGAGGCGGAAGAGCTCGTCCCCGGCGCTCCCGTCGTCGCGACGAGCGCGCGCACGGGCGCCGGGCTCGACGAGCTGCGGGCCGCGCTGGCCCGGGCGGCGGCTCGTGTCGCACGCCCCACGGCGGAAGGTCCGGTGCGCCTCCATGTCGACCGGTCCTTCACGCTCCGCGGGATCGGGACGGTCGCGACGGGAACGCTCTGGTCGGGGACGATCGGCGCGGGCGACGAGCTCCGCGTCGAGCCGCGCGGCCACGGCGTGCGGGTGCGCAGCGTGCAGGTGCACGACCGTCCCGTCGAGCGCGCGGAGGCCGGGCAGCGGGTCGCCGTCTCCCTCCCCGGCGTGGAGCGGCGGGAGTTGCGCCGCGGCGACGTCCTCGTCACGCCCGGGTCGTTCAGGCCCAGCTTCCGCCTCGACGTCACGCTCGAGCCCGTGGCCGAGATTCCCGCCCGCGTCATGCTCCACCACGGCACCGCCGAGACGGCCGCGCGGGTCGCGCGAGCCGGCGACCGCTTCGCCCAGCTGCGCCTGTCGCGCCCCGTCGTGGCGGCGCGCGGCGACCGGGTCGTCCTCCGCGCCGGGACGACGGTCGGCGGCGGGGTCGTGCTCGATCCCGCGCCGCACCGGCACGCCGACCCGGCGCGGTTCGAGGCGCTCGAGCGGGGCGAGGCGCCGGTGTACGCGCCCGTCCGCGTGGACGGGGAGTGGCGCTGGGCGCCCGAGTGGCTCGACGACCTTCGCACAGAGCTCGAGCGGGCAATCGACGCTGCCGATCCGCTCGACCCGGGCGTTCCCGTTCCCGCCGCCGAGTGGTCGAGGGCCGTCGTCCCGCACCTCGGGCTCGAGCTGCGCGGGGCGAAGCTCTACCGGCCCGGCGCCTCGGCCGAGCTCGGAGAGCGGGAGGCGGAGGCCGCAGCGCTCGAGGCGGAGCTCGGCCTCGAGCCGGTGCGTGTCGGGGACGCAGCGCTCGCGCGGTTCCTCGAGGAGCAGGGCAGGCTCGTGCGGATCGGCGACGGCTTCGCGATCTCGCCGGAGGCGTACGAGCGGGCGCGGGCCGTGCTGGTCGACGGGATCACGCTCGCCCGGTTCCGCGACGCGCTCGGCGTGGGCCGGAAGACCGCGCAGCTCTATCTCGAGCGCTTCGACGCCGACGGGGTGACACGGCGCGCGGGAGATGCGAGAGTTCTCCGCCGGCGACGATGAACGTCCGCGACCTGATCGAGCGCTACAACGCCGCGTGGAACGCGCAGGATCTCGACACCGTCCACGCGCTCCACCATCCCGACGTCGTCTTCGATAACCACACGGCGGGAGAGCGCGCCGAGGGAGCGGCGGCCGTCCGCGAGCACATCGCCGGCATCTTCCGCACCAACCCGACCCTGCGCTTCACGACCCGGTCGCTCCAGGTCGGCGACGACTTCGCCGTGTGCGAGTGGACCGCGTCGACCGGCACGAGGGAGTGGGACGGGGTCGACGTCTTCCCGCTCAGGGACGGGAAGATCGCGCGGAAGGACGTGTACTCGTCGTCGCACCGTCCGCGCGAACTGTGAGCTGAAGCACGTCGGGCCGGCTGTAATGCCCGACGGGGTCGAAGCGCTGCCGCTCGGCTAGCAGGCGCGCCGGGTCGAGCTCCGCGTAGAGGATCGCCTCCTCGTCGTACAGCGGCCCGGCGAGATACGAGCCGTCAGGGGCGAGGATCGCGCTGCCGCCGCGGCCGATCGTCCCCGCTCCGTCGATCTCCGCGGCGAGCGGGAAGTCGGCGGGGTACGAGGACTCCTGCTGGAAATGCGCGGGCGCGACGACGTAGGCGCGGCTCTCGCGCGCGATGTGGACGAGCGTCTGCTGCCACGCGTCGCCGTCGTCGGCGGTCGAGGCGACGTAGATCTCTACACCGGACTCGTACAGCGCGACGCGCGCGAGCGGCATGTAGTTCTCCCAGCAGATCAGGCCGCCGACCCGTCCGAAGCCGGTCTCGACCGCGCTCAGGCCGCGTCCGTCCCCCTGGCCCCAGACGAGCCGCTCGTGGTTCGTCGGCACGAGCTTCCGGTGGTGGAGGGCGAGCTCGCCGGCGGGCGAGTGGTAGAGGAGCGAGTTGTAGATCGTGCCGGGCCGATCGGGTTCGACCTCGTTGACGCCCGTGACGATCCAGATGCCGAGCTCGTGCGCCGCGGCGGCGATCCGCCGCTCGGCGGGTGAGCCGACGGCCACCGACTCCTGCGCGAGGCGCGCGAACGTCTCCTTGGCGCCGGTCGCCTCCCAGCCCGCGAACGCCTTCGCCCAACGTGACGACGGGTAGACGGGCACGAACGTCTCCGGGAAGACGACGAGCTCGGCTCCGGCCTGCGCGGCCCCGGCGGCGACCTGCTCGAGCTTGTCGAGCGTCGCCTCGCGGTCGAGCACCACCGGCTCGACCTGGACGCAGGCGACCTTGACCGGGCGCTCCATACCCGGAGCCTACTCCGCGCCGCCGTGGCCCCCGCCGCCCGGAGTCTCGACCCGGACGACGTCCCCCGCGCGGAGCCGGCGCGTCAGCTTCGGCGGCTGCGCCTCGCCGTTGACGAGCGTCCGGCCGCGCGCGCCGTCCTCCCCACCCGCGCGGCCCTGCGGCGCGTGCCGCCGCCGCTCGGCGAGCAACGAGAGCCGGCAGTCCTCTAGCACGCGCAGCTCGCGGACGACACCGTCGCCCCCACCGTGAGCCCCGGAACCCCCGGAGCCGGCCCGCAGCTCCCACCGTTCGACGCGAAGCGGATACTCGAGCTCGATCGCCTCGGCCGGCGTGGCGAGCGCGTTCGACATGGCGACGTGGACGGCGCTCGGGCCGTCGGCGTCCGGGCACGCGCCCTGGCCGCCGCCGACCGTCTCGTAGTACGCGAACCGCTCGTTGCCCAACGCGAGGTTGTTCATCGTCCCCTGGCCCGCGGCCGGTACGGGCACGAGTTCGCCGAGCGCCGAGAAGACGACGTCGACGATGCGGGAGGACGTCTCCGTGTTGCCGGCGACGACCGCGGCCGGCGGGCGCGCGTTGACGAGACAGCCCTCCGGCGCGGTCACGCCGACGGGAGCGAAGGCGCCCCCGGAGGCCGGCAGATCCGGCTCGGTGAGGCAGCGCACGACGAAGTAGCAAGCGGACTTCGTCACGGCGAGCGGGCAGTTGAGGTTCCCGTCGTACTGCGGCGCCGTCCCGGCGAAGTCGATCGAGATGTCGTCGCCCGAGATCTGCACCGTGCAGTGGATCGGTAGATCGCCGTCGACGGCCTCGACCATGTCCTCGGCCTCGCCGCGCCCGTCGGGGAGCTCAGCCAGCGCGGCCCGCACGATCCGCTCGGAGTAGGCGTGGAGCTCGTCCATCGCGGCGGTGACGCGGTCGCGGCCGCGACGGGCGCACAGCTCCTCGAGCCTTCGCTCGGCGAGGCGATGCGCGGAGAGCTGGGCGCGGAGGTCGCCGCGCCGTTCTTCCGGCTGCCGCGTGGCCCGGGCGAAGTGCTCGAGCACCTCGTCGGTCAGGAGCTGCGGCGGCAGGATCACGCCTTCTTCCTCCAGCGTGCGCGAGAAGGCGGGCAGGCTCGCCGGCTCGATCCCGCCGACGTCGGCGTGGTGGGCGCGGGAGACGGCGAAGCCGAGCGCGGTGCGCGAGACGAGCGTCACGTCCGGCAGATGGGTGCCGCCCGTGTACGGATCGTTGAGGATCGCCACCTGCCGAGGCTCGAGCCCGAGCCGCAGCACGGCCGCAACCGCGTCGGGCATGGCTCCGAGGTGAACGGGGATGTGCTCCGCCTGCGCGATCATCCGCCCCCGCTCGTCGAACAGCGCCGTCGAGCAGTCGCGCCGCTCCTTGATGTTGGCGGAGAACGAGGAGCGGATCAGGACTGCGCCCATCTCCTCGGCGATCGACCGCAACGAAGCGCCGATCACTTGCAGCTCAATCGTTGCGATCACGTCACTCACGGGTCACGACCCAGCCGGGACCATCCCTAGCCCCCTCCCACCCGGGGGGAATCCACAAGGTCGACCCGTCCAGCTCGACCAGGGCCGGCCCGGACGCGCGCTCTGGTTCGTCGCTCGACAGCTCCAGCTCCGGGCCGGGTAGGATTTCCGCTGTCCGGACG
>DATCYP010000021.1:0-4332 GCA_036526375.1 Gaiellaceae bacterium
GGCGAGTAGCGGGAGCTCGCCGAGCCGGATGAACGCCTTTGGCCGGTCGCCCCCGAGCCGCTCGCCCCGACCTGCCGCGGCGAGGACGGCCCAGACCGACACCGCGTGCCGCTAGACCGGCGCGGCCACGGCCTTCTTGGCCCTGGCCGCCTTCTTCCCGTTGGGAGCCGGACCGGAGAGAACGCCGTCGAGCCACTCGGCGGCCTCTTCTTCGTCCATGCTCTTCGCGTACATGTGCTCGGACGCGAGGATCTTCTTGGCCTTGACGAACATCTGCTTCTCGCCGGTGGAGAGCCCCTTTTCGTGGTCGCGAAGCGAGAGGTTCCGGACGACCTCGGCGAGCTCGAGGATGTCGCCCGTCTTCATCTTGTCGCGGTTGTACTTGAAGCGCCGGTTCCAGTTCTTCGGCATCTCGGTCGAGACGCCCGTCAGTGCCGTGAGGACGACGCCGACCTCCTTCTCGCCGATCACGCGCCGCAGGCCGACCTTCTCGGCGTTCTCGGACGGGACCTGCACGGTCATGTCGTTGTGCAGGATCTTGATCGTCAGGTACTCGCGCTGCTGGCCGAGAACCTCGCGCTTCTCCTTCTTGACGACCGTTCCCGCCCCGTGGTGGGGATAGACCACCTTGTCGCCGACGTCGTACAAGCCCGACCTCCCCTGGCTAAAAGCCACTCTTCCGTCAAGAAAGCCGGCACGCCCTTATGCGCCGGCCACAGAGCGCGAGTGTAGCAGAAAACCGCCTGGATAAGCCGAATCTGGGCCGGATCGGGCCAGAAACCGGGTTGTCAGAGCCGGCTTCTCAGAGTTGCAGATACCGATCCACGAGGTTGTGCTCCTGCAATCGCCGCAGCCCCTCCCGGATCTCGCGCGCCCGGACGGCCCCCACTCCCTCCACCGATTCGAGCTCCCGCTGGGATGCTCGGACGACCGCGTCGAGGCTCCCGAGATCGGATACGACCCGCCGGACGAGCGGCTCCGGCACGCGCGGGATGGCGGAGAGGATCCGGTAGCCGCGAGGCACGACCGAGTGGTCGAGGGGGTTGATCCCGCGGTCGTGGCCGAGCACCTCGGCGAGGCGCCCGAACTCGAGCAGGTCCTGGTAGGAGAGGCCGGCGAGGTCCCTGAGGGCGACCGTGGCCTCCTCCCCGGGGCCGAGGACGTGGTAGTCGCGGACGATCGCGTCGCGCTCCCGCGGAACGTCCCCGACGAACTCCTCGAGCTGCAGCCTGATCAGGCGTCCCTCGCTGCCGAGCTCGACGCAGTCACGGGTGATGCGCTGCGCCATGCGCGAAGTCATCTCCGCCCGCTGCAGGACGACGAGCACGTCGTCGAGGACGACGGCGTTCTGGAACTCGAGCGCGGTCAGGCGTGTCAGTACCTGCTCGAGGCGCTGGCGGTACGTGTCGAGCGTCGCGAGCGCCTGATTCGTCTTCGCCAGCACGTCCGCGACCGGGTCGAGCTGGTACCGCGCGGGCCCGACGAAGATCGTGACGGTCTCCCGTTGCTGCGAGACCGAGACGACGAGCGCGCCGGTCTGCTTCGCGACGCGCTCAGCCGTGCGGTGGCGCGTGCCCGTCTCGTTCGAGGGGATCGTGGGATCCGGCATGAGTTGGACGTTCGCCCACGCGAGGCGCTTGACCCCCTCGTCCACGATGATCGCGCCGTCCATCTTCGCGAGCTCGTAGAGGAGCTGCGGCCGGAAAGGCGCATCGAGCCGGATGCCCCCCGAGTAGAGGAACGAGAGCTCGTTCGGGTCGCCGACCACGATGAGCGCTCCCTCGTGGGAGCGGATCACGTCGTCCACGGACTCGCGCAGTCCCGTGCCCGGCGCGATCTTGGCGATCGCGGCGAGGAGCTCGGGGTTCTTGCGGCGCGGGTCTTCCTCGGAGGGGATGCGCGTGAAGCCGAGATCGCCGAGGCGATGCTCGGATTTGCGCTCAGTCGTCTCCTTCGGATCGGTCGCCATCGAGTCCCGTCCTGATCGCCTGCCGCAGCGTGTCTGCCGCCTCGATCGTGATTTTGCCAGTGGACGCCGTTCCGGCCGGCGCCACGACGGCGGCAAGGCCGAGCTTGGCGCACTCCTCCAGTCTCCGCTCGGCCTGCGCCGCGGCACGAAGACGACCCGTGAGGCCGATCTCTCCGAAGGCCGCGACGCCCTTCTTCACCGGCACGCGCCTCGCCGCGGACGCGATCGCGAGCGCGACGGCGAGGTCGGCGCCGGGCTCGTCGACGCGGACGCCGCCGGCGACGTTGACGAAGACGTCGGCCTGACCGAGCGCGACGCGCGCGTGGCGCGACAGGACGGCCACGATCATCGCGAGCCGTTTCGGGTCGATGCCGGTGGCGACGCGGCGCGGCATCGCGAGTTCGCTCTGCGCCACGAGCGCCTGGATCTCGAGCAGGATCGGCCGCGTCCCCTCGAGCGCGCAGGCGACGGCGGCGCCCGGCTCGCCCGGGACGGTGCGGCCGAAGACCTCCGACGGATCGGGCACGCCGACGAGCCCCGCGCCGGTCATCTCGAACACGCCGAGCTCGTTGGTCGAGCCGAAGCGGTTCTTGACGGCCCGGAGGATGCGGTGCGCGTGGTAGCGGTCGCCCTCGAACTGCAGCACGCAATCGACGAGGTGCTCGAGCACGCGAGGGCCGGCGACCGAGCCGTCCTTCGTCACGTGTCCGACGAGGATCGTCGCGACGGACGACTCCTTGGCGACGCGCAGCAACCGCGCCGCCGCCTCGCGCACCTGCCCTACGGAGCCGGGAGCGGAGCCGAGCTCCGAGGCGTAGAGCGTCTGGACGGAGTCGATCACGCACACGTCGGGCCGCTCCGTCTGGAGGGTTTCGCAGACCGTCTCCAGCTCGGTCTCGGCCAGGATCTCGACGGACTCGGCCCCGCCGAGGCGCTCTGCCCGCAGCTTGACCTGTGCCACCGACTCCTCGCCCGTCACGAGCAGCGCCCGCCGCTCACGCGAGATGGTCGCGAGAGCGTTGAGGAGCAGCGTCGACTTCCCCACTCCGGGCTCGCCGCCGAGGAGGACGAGCGAGGCCGGCACGAGTCCGCCGCCGAGCACCCGGTCCAGCTCCGGCACACCGGTCGGGATCCGCGCCGCCTCCGCGGCCTCGACGTCGACGAGCCGGAGCAGGGGCTTGGGCGGCGCCTTGGCCTCACCGAGCCGCCCGACGACCTCCTCGACGAGCGTGCCGAAGGCCGAGCAGCCCGGACACTTGCCGAACCAGCGCCCGGCGGTGTAGCCGCACTCGGTGCAGCTGAACTGGACGGGCGCCGTCTTGGCCACGCGTCCACCCTACGGTCGCCGGCGGACGCAATCCGTACGAGATCCGCGCAACTTCGTGCCGAGAGACGGAAAGCGGCCCCGCCGCGAGGCCGCTTCCGTCTTGAGGGAGGGACTCGGGAGCCCCCGCCGCATCGGGGCCCGTCCGAGGTGTGCTCTACGCACAGCATCATCCTCCGGCCAGCCCGCTTGACTCCTCCCCTTTCAGGTGGTTCATCGCGGCGCTTCACTGTCAAGCGCACGTAAAGCCGCGGCCCGAGCTCAGCGATCGGCGTGGAATGCCAGCTTGCGCCTCCGTCCGTCGTCCGCCAGAGCTGCGTGGTGTGGGCAGACAGCCCATACGACGCCACCGAGCGAGAATCGGATCGGCCGGAGATTCCTCCGGCCGATCCGGCTATTCCTCTTCGCTCGCCGGCTCGTCGCCGTCGGTGGAGGCGGCGGCCGGCTCTTCGGCCGGAACCGTCACCTTCTCGGGCGTGACCTCGCCCGGGATGAAGGTGATGTCCACCTCGTCGCCCGGCTCGCCCTCGGCGGTGACCGTGCGGCCGACCAGGATCGTCGAGCCCGGCTCGAGCTGGCGCCCGAGCACGAAGTCGGCGAGCGGATCCTCGATGTAGCGCTGGATCGCGCGGCGCAGCGGCCGGGCGCCCATCGCCGGGTCGTAGCCCTTGTCGACGAGCAGCTCCTTCGCCTCGTCGGTGAGCTCGATCGCGACCTCGTGCGTCGCCATCTGCTCGCGCAGGCGCCTGAGCTGCAGGTCGACGATGGTCGTGATCTCTTCCTTCGACAGCTTGTGGAAGACGATGATCTCGTCGATCCGGTTGAGCAGCTCGGGCCGGAAGACCTTCTTCAGCTCGCCCATCACGCGGCCCTTCATCTCGTCGTACGAGAGCCCGGACTCGTCGCCGACGGTGAAGCCGAAGCCCGTGTTCTTCGAGATCTGAGCGGCGCCGAGGTTCGAGGTCATGATCACGATCGTGTTCCGGAAGTCGACGCGGCGCCCCTGGGCGTCGGTCAGCTTCCCCTCCTCGAGGATCTG
>DATCYP010000022.1:0-18324 GCA_036526375.1 Gaiellaceae bacterium
ATCTACGCGACCGAGGGCACGAAGGCGAAGGAGGCGGTCGCTGCGATCGAGTCCCTGACGAAGGAGCCCGAGGTCGGCGACACGTTCACCGGCAAGGTCGTGAAGACGACCCAGTTCGGCGCCTTCGTCGAGCTGAAGAAGGGCACCGACGGTCTCCTGCACGTCTCGAACGTCGGCCCGGGCCGGGTCGCGCACATCGAGGACGTGATGGGCCGCGGCGACGTCGTCGACGTCGTCGTGCAGGAGGTCGACAAGGCGCGCGGCCGGATCGGGCTCAAGCTCGTCGCGAAGCACGAGAACGGCGGCCTCGTCCAGCCCGAGGAGCTGATCGAGCGCGCGAAGAACGCGCCGCCGCGTCCTCCGGAGGAGGACCGGCCTCGCGGCGATCGCCGCGGTGGTCGCGGCGGCCGGGGCGGCCGTGGGCCGCGCCGCGACGACGGCGACTAGCCCGAGCATCGGGCGGGCGGCTCGCGCCGCCCGCCCACGGCTCGGCCGAGCGTCTCCGCCGGACTAACCCATTTGGGTCAATCACTCGGTGGCGGCTCATCGTGACCATGGTTCGTGCCGATGACCCAGGCGAACCCGAACACGTGAGCCTTCCGACCATCTCACCGCTGCGGGGCCTCGTCGAGGTGACCCGTCTCTTGCGGGCGCGTGAGGACCTTCCTGCGCTGCTCGACGCCGTCGCGCGGACCATCGGCGAGTCGCTGGGCTACCGGACGGTCGCGATCAACCTCTACCGGCCGGCCTGGGACGACTTCGAGGTGACGACCGTGTACGGGAACGAGGAGGCACGCGCGACGCTGCTGGGAAACGCGCGACCGGGCGACGACTGGACCGTCCTCCTCTCGGATCGCTTCGAGCGGCGAGGCGCCTACGTCGTCCCCAGCGGCTCGGTCGACTGGGACTCGCTCGGGCCGAGCTACGTGCCGAAGGGGGAGTCGACGACCGATCCCGACGCCTGGGATCCGGAGGACGCGCTCTTCGTCGCGATGCGCGACCAGCACGGGAACCTGCTCGGCATCCTCTCGGTGGACGAGCCGGTGAGCGGCCGGCGACCCACCGACGACGAGCTCGACGTGCTCGTCTCCCTCGCCGACCACGCGGCGCTCGCCCTCGAGGCGGCCAAGGAAGCGGCCGCCTCGGCGAGACATCAGCGCGCGCTCGAAGAGCTCCTCGCCGTCTCTTCCCGCATCACCGGGGAGACCTCGAACGCGGAGATCCTGCGCCGCGTGTGCACCGGCATCCGGGACGCCCTCGACTTCGAGAACGTGTGTGCCGCGCTCGTCGATCCGCAGAGCGGCGCCGTGGTGCCGCAGGCGGCCGCCGGCTGGGACATCGCGGAGCTGCAGGGGCGCGAGATCGTGACCGTCGCGCAGATCGAGCCGCTGCTCGACGACGCGCTCCTGAAGGAGGGGTGCTACCTCCTCACCCACGAGGAGGCACGCGCGCGGCTGGCCGGCGACGTCGAGGTCTATCCGTCCCAGCTCAACGGCCGCGGGCCGTGGGCGTGGAACCGGCACTGGCTGATCGTCCCTCTGCGCGACGGCCGTGGGGCCCTGCTCGGGATCATCTGGGTCGACAACCCGTGCGACCGACTCGTGCCGTCGGCCGACCGCCTGCAGGCACTGCGGATCTTCGCCAACGACGCATCGTCCGCGCTCGTCTCGGGGCGCCACCTCGGCGAGCTCCGCTTCCTCGCGGATCACGACCCGCTCACACGCCTCCTCAACCGGCGCGCCTTCGTCTCGCGCCTCGACGGCGAGGTCGCGCGCGCCGCCCGGTACGGCCGCTCCTTCGGTCTCGTGATCGTCGACCTCGACGACTTCAAGCAACTGAACGACCACTTCGGTCATGCCGCCGGCGACGAGGCGCTCGTCGCGTTCGCGAACGTCCTCGTGGAGTCGCTGCGGCGGCCGGACGACGCCTTCCGCATCGGAGGCGACGAGTTCGCGCTGCTCATCTCGGAGGCGAGCGAAGAGGACACCGTGCAGGTCGTCGCGCGGGTCGACGCGCTGCTGGAGAAGCTCGCGGCGGATGGGCAGCCGTGGGCGGCCGACCTGAGCGCGAGCTTCGGCTGTGCCGCGTGTCCCGAGGTCGCGCAGGACTCGCAGGCGCTCTTCCGCCTCGCGGACGAGGCGCTGTACGACGCGAAGCGGAGCGGCACCGTGTTGCGCTTCGTCGCCCGCGCGTAGCCCGGCGGGGCCGTTCGCCTACGATCCGGCCGTGCAGAAGGTGGTGCTGAGCGAGCTCGACAGCGGCGAGCGCGTCATCTCCGAGCGGGTCGCGAGCGTGCGCTCGGTCGCGCTCGGCTTCTGGATCGACGTGGGCTCCCGCGACGAGCGCGCCGACCGCGCCGGCGTCTCGCACTTCATCGAGCACCTGCTCTTCAAGGGTTCGCGCCGCTTCGACGCGCAGGAGATCGCGGAGACCTTCGACGCGATGGGGGCCGAGATCAACGCCGCCACCTCGCGGGAGAACACCGTCGTCTACGCGCGTGTCCCCGATCACCACGTCGAGACCGCCCTCGAGGTCATGACGGACATGGTCTTCGCGCCTTCCTTCGCGGAGGTCGATCAGGAGCGCGAGGTCGTGCTCGAGGAGATCGCGATGTACGAGGACACGCCGCAGGAGCTCGTGCACGATCTCTTCTCGGAGGCTGTGTTCGGCGACCACCCGCTCGGGCGGCCGGTCATCGGCACCGCCGAGGTCATCTCATCGGTCAGCCGCCGCGCGCTCGCCGGGTACCACCGCACGGCCTATGCGCCCGGGAACGTCGTCGTCGCCGCGGCCGGGAATCTCGAGCACGACCGCCTCGTCGCGCTCCTGCAGCGGAGCGAGCGCCGCGCGGGCGCCCCCGCGCGCGCGGGGACACGCGTCCGCCGGCCGCTCGCGCAGCTGCCCGGCCCGGGACTCCGCTTCCAGCGCAAGGAGACGGAGCAGTACCACCTCTGCCTCGGCGCGATCGGGATCTCGCGCGCGGACCGGCTCCGCTTCGCCGCGTCGCTGCTCGACTCGATCCTCGGCGGGTCGGCCTCGTCACGGCTCTTCCAGGAGATCCGCGAGAAGCGCGGGATGGCCTATGCCGTGTACAGCTTCGGGGCGCAGTACTCCGACACCGGGATCCTCGGGATCTACGTCGGCACGCGCGAGGAGAACCTCGCGGCCTGCGTCGAGATCTGCGTCGAGCAGATCGCCGAGATCGCCGCCGGCCGCCTGCGGAAGGGCGAGCTCGCGCGGGCGAAGGAGAGCCTGAAGGGGCGGATCGTCCTCTCGCTCGAGTCGACCTCCAACCGGATGAGCCGGCTCGGGAAGTCGCTCGTGACCGATACCGAGCTCCTCACGCTCGAGCGGGTGATCGCCGAGATCGACGCCGTCGACGCCGACGAGCTCGCCGAGCTCGCCGCGACGCTACTGCCTCCCGAGCGTCTCGCCGCGGCGGGGGTCGGGCCCGACGAGGCGCGCTTCCGGGCCGCCGTGGGCCGCGCGAGCTCGAGCCTGGTCGGGCAGGCCGCCGCGTGAGAGTCGCCTTCTTCGGCGCGAAGGGAAAGGCGGGGAGCGCGGTCGTCCGTCGGCTCGTGGCCGCAGGCCACGAGGTGCGCGCGATCGAGCTCGGGGACGAGCCCGACGTGGAGGGCTGCGAGGCCGCCGTCGACTTCACGACTCCCGCGGCGGCGCCGGCGAACGTCCGCGCCGCGCTCGAGCAGGGCGTCTCCTGCGTCGTCGGCACGACGGGCTGGGATCCGGCGGAGCTCGGAGCGCTCGCGGCCGAGAAGGGGCTGCGGCTCTTCGTGGCGCCGAACTTCTCGATCGGGGCGGTACTGATGATGCGGTTCTCACGTGAGGCGGCCGCGCATTTCCCGCGGGCCGAGATCGTCGAGCTGCACAACGAGGCCAAGAAGGACGCGCCGTCCGGCACCGCCAGGGCGACGGCGGAGCTCATCGACGGTGCCGGTGGCGGCGAGCCGCCGATCCACTCGGTGCGGCTCCCGGGCCTCGTCGCCCACCAGGAGGTCATCTTCGGCGGAGAGGGCCAGCTGCTCACGATCCGCCACGACACGACCGGCCGCGAGTCGTTCGCCGACGGCGTCCTGCTCGCGCTCGAGAACCTCGGCGAGCTGCCGCCGGGACTGACGATCGGCCTCGAGACCCTGATCTCGTAGAAGATTCACGGCATGCCGACCGAGGCGGCCGAGCTCGTCTTCGAGGAAGCGACCAAGGTCTATCCCGGCCGCGACGACGCCGCGGTCGACCATCTGTCGCTGACGGTTCCCGCGGGCGAGATCTGCGTCCTCGTCGGTCCGTCGGGCGGCGGCAAGACGACGGCGCTGAAGCTCGTCAACCGGCTGATCCCGCTCACGAGCGGTGACATCCGCATCGACGGCACGTCGATCCTCCGGCACGACCTCACCGAGCTGCGCCGCTCGATCGGCTACGTCATCCAGCACGTCGGGCTCTTCCCCCACATGACGGTGGAGGGGAACGTCGGCACCGTGCCGCGACTGCTGGGCTGGGAGCGGCGGCGCGTCCGGGAGCGGGTGGTCGAGCTGCTCGAGCTCGTCGGGCTCGATCCCGAGCAGGATCGGCGGCGCTTCCCGGCGGAGCTCTCCGGCGGCCAGCGGCAGCGCGTCGGCCTTGCGCGTGCGCTCGCGGCGAACCCCGCCCTGATGCTGATGGACGAGCCGTTCGGCGCCATCGACCCGATCGTGCGCGCGCGGCTCCAGGACGAGTTCCTGCGCCTGCAGCACGAGATCCGCAAGACCGTCGTCTTCGTCACGCACGACGTCGACGAGGCGATCAAGGTCGGCGACCGGATCGCGATCCTGCGCGAGGGCGGGCGGCTCGCGCAGTACGACACGCCGCAGCGGATCCTCGAGCATCCGGTCGACGAGTTCGTCGCCGACTTCGTCGGCCGCGACCGGGCGCTCAAGGCGCTCGCGCTCCGGACGCTCGGCGAGCTCGAGCTCTCCCCGGCCCCGGGTGACGGACTGCCCCGCCTGCCCGCCGAGACGAGCCTCCGCGACGCCCTCGCGTTGCTGATCGCGGAGCGGCGCGACGCGCTCGTCGTCGTGGGCGGCGACGGCTCGGCGCTGGGCGTCGTGAGGCGCGAGGACCTGCTCGCATGACCGGCTGGCGCGTGGCCGGCGGCGGCGGACCCGTCATCCCGAACTACGGGAAGCCGAGTGCCTGCATCAAGCACAACGGCTGGTTCTGCACCGACTGGCTGACGAAGCACTGGGGCGACACCCTCCAGCCGGCGCTCGTCCAGCACATCCAGCTCACGCTGATCGCGGTGGGAATCGGCTTCGCGATCTCGTTCGCCCTCGCGCTCGTGGGCTTTCGCTGGCGGCTCTTCGACGGGCCGTTCGGCGGGTTCACGGACCTGCTCTACGCGATCCCGAGCCTCGCGCTGTTCCAGCTGCTCGTTCCGTTGACCGGGCTCACCGTGACGACGGTGGAGATCGCGCTCGTCTCGTACACGCTGTTCATCCTCTACCGGACGATGATCGCCGGGCTGCGCTCCGTCCCCGCCGAGGTGCTCGAGTCGGCGCGCGGCATGGGGCTGACCCGGCTGCAGACGTTCTTCCGGGTCGAGTTGCCGCTCGCGGCGCCCGCGATCCTCGCAGGTGTCCGCATCGCCACCGTGGCGACGATCTCGATCGCCACGGTCGCCGCCTTCCTGATCCAGGACGGTCTCGGAGCTCCGATCTTCGACGCCATCGAGACGCCGGATCTCTTCAAGACGGAGCTTCTCGCCGCCGGTGGGCTGGCCATCCTGCTCGCCCTCACCGCGGACGTCCTGCTCGCATTCGCACAGCGAAGACTGACGCCGTGGACCCGGCTCCGCTGATGGTCTCGAGCACCTTCGTCGACGCGTTCCGCTTCATGCCGGACCACGCCTCTCTCCTGCTCCAGAAGACGGGCGAGACCGCCGAGCTCGCCTTCGCCGCCCTCGCGATCGCGCTCCTGATCGCCCTGCCCCTCGGGCTCTGGCTCGGGCACCGTCACCGCGGCCTCCTCCTCGCCCTCAGCGTCTCGAGCCTCGGCCGCTCGCTGCCGAGCGTCGCGCTCATCGGCCTCGGGATCGGGATCCTCGGCGTCGGCTTCTGGAACAACACGGTGGCGCTCGTCGTGCTCGCCATCCCGCCGATCCTCACGAACGCGTACTTCGCCGTGGAGGGAGTCGACCGGGACGCGGTCGAGGCCGCGCGGGGCATGGGCCTGACCGAGATGCAGATCCTGGCGCGCGTCGAGCTTCCGCTCGGCCTCCCGCTCCTCCTGGCCGGACTGCGGATCGCGGCCGTGTTCGTGATCGCCACCGCGACGATCGCCGGCATCTTCGGCGGCGGGGGCCTCGGCGACATCATGGCCCGCCAGGTCACCTACGGGCTCGGCGGGGTCTTTGCGGCGGCTCTCTGGGTCGCCGCCCTCGCGCTTCTCGCCGCCGCCGCGATCGGGCTGGTGCAGCGCGCCGCCTCGCGTCGGATGGCGCCGAGGACGTAGGGTCCCGGCGAGGGTAACCAGAGAGGAGGGCATCGGATGTTTCGGAAGCACACGCGTCGCGCTGCCAAGGCGGCGTTCGCAATTTCGTTCGGGGTCGCGCTTCTGATCGGACTCACCGCCTGCGGCGGGGGAGGAGGCGGCAACAAGAACACGACGACCGCCGCCGCGGGACCGAAGCCGGCGATCACCGTCGGCACCAAGAACTTCGCGGAGGAGTTCATCCTCGGCCAGCTCTACGGCCAGGCGCTCGCTGCGAGGGGCTTCAAGGTCACCTACAAGAACGACATCGGCAGCTCGGAGGTGATCGACACCGCGTTCAAGAGCGGCAAGATCAACGTCTATCCGGAGTACACGGGCGTGATCGCCCTCGACCTCGCGAAGGTCAAGGCGCCGCAGTCCGCCGCGGCGACGTATCAGGCGGCGAAGACGTTCGAGCAACAGAAGCGCGGTGCGACGCTGCTCAAGCCGACCCCGTTCTTCGACAGCGACACGTTCACGCTGCTCGCGTCGAATGCCAAGAAGGACGGCCTGAAGACGATGAGCGACCTGAGCAAGCTCAAGTCGTTCTCGTATGCCGCGCTCCCGGAGTGCGACCAGCGGATCACGTGCATCCTCGGGATGAAGCAGATCTACCACCTGAAGAACATCACGTTCGTCCCGCTCGGGAAGATCAGCGTCTACACGCTGCTCGACCAGCACAAGACGTTCGGCGGGGACGGCTTCTCCACGGATCCGCTTCAGCTCGACCCGAAATACACGACGCTGGTCGACGACAAGCACATCTTCGGCTTCCAGAACGTCGCGCCGGTGGTCAAGTCGAGCCTGCTCAAGGGCGCGAACGGAACGCTGCTCGAGAACACCCTGAACGCCGTCTCGGCGAAGCTCACGCTGCCGGCGATGCAGGCGATGAACAGGGCGTACTACGTCAACAAGGCGACGCCGAAGCAGATTGCGCACGGATTCCTCTCCGTGAACGGGCTGCTGAAGAAGTGAAGATCGTCGTCCTCGGCGGAGGGTCGACCGGCGAGCACTTCGTCGGCGCCCTCCGCCGGTTCGACGACGAGGCACAGATCACGCTCGTCGAGAGCCGGCTCGTCGGCGGCGAGTGCTCCTACTTCGCCTGCATGCCGACGAAGACGATGCTGCGGGCGACCGAGCTCGGCGCCTCTCTGGAGCGGGCGCCGGGGCTGAGCGGCCAGCGGCCCGAGCAGGAGGGCGTCTGGTCGTGGCGCGACTGGATGACGAGCGACTGGGACGATTCCGGCCAGCTCCACTATCTCGAGGAGTGGCGCTGCCGGCTCGTACGCGGCGAGGGCCGCGTCGCGCGCCCCGGCGTCGTCGAGGTGGACGGGCAGGAGCTCGCGTACGACCGGCTCGTCCTCGCCACCGGCTCGCGGCCGGCGATCCCGCCCATCGACGGGCTCGAGACGATCGAGTACTGGACGAACCGCGAGGCGACGAGGACGCACAAGGTGCCGCGGAGCCTGGCCGTCATGGGCGGCGGCCCGGTGGGCTGCGAGCTCGCGCAGTTCTTCTCGCGCATGGGCTCCGAGGTCACGATCGTCGAGCGCGGCGACCACCTGCTCGGACGCGTGCACGCCGATGCGGGCGAGCTGCTAGGGGAGCTCTTCCGGGAGGAGGGGATCGACGTCCGTCCCGGCGTCGGGATCGAGCGGGCCGAGCCGGGCATCCGGCTCCATCTCTCGGACGGCTCGACGCTCGACACCGAGCGTCTGCTGATCGCGACGGGCCGCCGGCCGAACGTCGAGCGGCTCGGCCTCGACGAGCTCGGCGTCCAGGTCTCGGGCCGGGGCGTCGAGGTCGACGAGCGGCTGCGCGCGGCCGACAACGTGTGGGCGATCGGGGACGTGACGGGCGTCGCGCAGTTCACCCACGTCGGCAAGTACCAGGCGCGGGTGGCCGCGGCCGACATGGCCAACCGACGCGCCAAGGCCGACTACCGCGCGATCCCGGCCGGGATCTTCACCGACCCCGAGGTCGCGACGGTCGGGCGCACCGACGGAGAGGGACTCGTCAGCGCCCGCGTCGAGCTCGGCTCGCTGCCGCGCCTGGCGACTTACGAGCGGCCGAAACGCGACGGCTTCGTCCGCGTCTTCGCCGACCCGCGGCAGCGCGTGCTCGTCGGCGCCGTCTGCGTCGGGCCGCAGGCGGCGGAGTGGCTGGGCCAGTTCACGCTCGCGATCCGAGCCGCGGTTCCGGTCGAGACGCTCCTCGACACGATCCAGCCGTACCCGACCTTCTCCGAGGGCGTGTTCTACGCCTTGCAGGAGTTGCAGGGGCAGCTCTCGTAGACTTTCTCACATGCTCGGCTCAGTGATCACGGCGATGGTGACGCCGTTCCGCGCGGACGGGGCGGTCGACGTCGAGCGGTTCCGCGAGCTCGCGACGTTCCTGGTCGACAACGGTTCCGACGGGCTCGTCGTCTGCGGCACGACCGGCGAGTCGCCGACGCTGAGCGACGCGGAGAAGCTCGACCTCTTCCGCGCCGCCGTGGAGACGGTCGGCAGCCGGGCGACCGTGATCGCCGGCACCGGCACGTACGACACGGCCCACTCCGTGCGGCTGACGCGGGAGGCGGCCGAGCTCGGGGTGGACGGGATCCTCGTCGTGACGCCGTACTACAACAAGCCGCCGCAGCGGGCGATCGTCCGCCACTTCGAGGAGATCGCCGGCACGACCCACCTGCCCGTGGTGGCGTACAACATCCCCGGCCGCGTCGTCGTCAACATCGAGTCCGCCACGATCGCACGGCTCGCCGAGATCGAGAACGTCGTCGCCGTGAAGCAGGCGCTCGACGACCCCGAGCAGGCGCGGTTCATCGCCGAGGAGACGCGGCTCGACCTCTACTCCGGCGACGATCCCAACACCCTCGCGTTCCTCGACCTCGGCGGCGTCGGGGTCGTGTCCGTGACGGCCCATCTCTGGGGGCCGCAGGTCGCGGAGATGATCCGCCGCCACCGCGAGGGCGACGCCGAGGGCGCGCGCGCCGTCCACGAGGAGATGCAGCCCTCGTACGACCTCCTGCGGATCCAGGTCAACCCGATCCCGATCAAGGCGGCCCTCAATCTGACGGGCCACGAGGTGGGCGGCCACCGGCTGCCGATGGTCGAGCCGGACGAGGAAGAGCTCGCGCAGATCCGCTCCTGCCTCGAGCGGTCGGGCCTTCTCGCCACCGCGTCCGCCTAGCGTCCCTAGACTCCGCGCCGATGGGCGCATGCCGGATCATCCCGCTCGGGGGCCTCGGCGAGGTCGGCAAGAACATGACCGTGTACGAGGCGGACGGGGCCATCGTCGTGGTCGACGCGGGTCTCGCGTTCCCGCGGGACGAGCATCTCGGCGTCGATCTCGTTCTGCCGGACTTCTCCTACCTCCGCGACCGGGAGGAGATGGTGCGCGCGGTCGTGCTCACGCACGGGCACGAGGATCACGTCGGCGCGCTGCCGTACCTCATGCGCGAGGTGCGCGTGCCGCTCGTGCTCGCGACGCGGCTCACGCTCGCGCTCGTCAAGTCGAAGCTCGACGAGCACGGGCTCCTCCGCTCCGCGGAGCTGCAGGAGCTGGCTCCGGGAGACGAGCCCGTGCAGATCGGCCCCTTCCGGCTCGAGTTCGTGCGGATGGCCCACTCGATCCCGGACTCGGCCGCCGTCGTGCTCGAGACGCCGGGCGGCCGCTGCGTCCACACCGGCGACTACAAGCTCGACCACACGCCGGTCGACGGGCAGCGCACCGACGTCGGGCGGCTCGCAGAGATCGGCGGCAGCGGCGTCGACCTGCTGCTGGGCGACTCGACGAACGCGGAGCGCCCGGGCTACGCCGAGTCGGAGCGGGTGGTGGGGGAGGCGTTCCGCCAGATCTTCCCGCGCCGGGAGGGCCGCATCCTCGTCTCCTCCTTCGCCTCGAACGTGCACCGGATGCAGCAGGCCGCCGACGTCGCGGTCGACTGCGGCCGGAAGGTCGCCTTCGTCGGCCGCTCGATGCGCAAGAACGGGAACATCGCACGCACGCTCGGCTACATGGACGTGCCCGAGGACCTGATCCTGCGGCCGCAGGAGCTGGCCGAGCTGCCGCGCGGCGAGCAGCTCATCCTCTGCACCGGCAGCCAGGGCGAGCCGATGTCGGCCATGACGCGGATCGCGTACAACGACCACCCCGCCGTGCAGGTCGAGGCCGGCGACACCGTGATCATCTCGGCGAAGCCGATCCCGGGCAACGAGCTGCGTGTCCATGACGCGATCAACCGGCTCGCGAAGATCGGCGCGGAGGTGCTGCACGAGGACAACGCGCCGGTGCACGTCTCCGGGCACGGCCGCGCCGAGGAGCTGCGCACGATCATCGGGCTGCTCCGGCCGAAGGCGGTCATGCCGGTGCACGGCGAGTTCCGCATGCTCGCGGCGCACGCCCAGCTCGCGCGGGAGGGCGGGGTGCCGGAGGAGGGGATCGTCCTCGCCGAGAACGGCAGCGTCGTCGAGCTGCGCGACGGCGTGGCCCGGATCGTGGACGAGGTCGAGGCGGGCGTGACCTTCGTCGACGGCCTCGGCGTGGGGGACGTCCACGACGTCGCCCTGCGCGACCGGCGGAAGCTCGCTGAGGACGGCGTCCTCATCGTCGTCGCGACGCTCGCCGAGCAGAGCAGCGGTGGCCTCACGGCTGCGCCGGAGCTGATCGTGCGCGGCTTCGGCGAGGGGGCCGAGCCGCTCCTCGACGAGCTGCGGGAGGAGGCGACCCGGGTCCTCCGGGAGCTGCTCGCCGACGACGTGACCGAGATCAAGCTCCTCCAGGAGCACCTGCACGACGCGCTCGGCGGCATCGTCTACGACCGGACGCGGCGCCGGCCGATGGTGCTCCCCGTGATCGTCGAGGTCTAGCGGGCGACGACCGAGAGGGTCAGCGGCGTGACCTGGTAACCGCCGCTTCCCAGCAGATGGCCTTGCCCGATGGTGCCGCCGGGAGCCGGCTTCTGCCCGATGACGCGGTAGGCGTCGAACAGGCTCGGCGCGGTCGAGGACGACAGCGTTGGCAGCGCCGGGATTTCCCAGTACATCCGATGCTTATCTGCCCAGTTCAGTGCGGCCTTCGCAGTGCGGCCTATGAAGCTCGGGACGCGGTATCGGGGATTCGACTTGAGCACCGCCGGCGAGGCGAGTGGCCCACCGGTGGCGAAGATCGTCACCACGCCGCCCTTCTTGACACGCGTCCCCGCTCGAGGCGATAGCCGTTCGACCGTCCCGCCCTCCAGCGACGAGATGAAGAACGTGCTCCCTCCGCTGAACCGCAGCCGCACCTTCAGGTCCAACGCCCGCAACTGCGCGAAGCTGGTTTCGAGTGGTGAGTCCGCGGCGGCTCTCGGAATGACGTGTCCACTCGATCCGCATGCCGTCAGCGCCAGCACGAGGAACGCGATCAGCAGGAGGTTGCGCGTCATCGGCGCGTATACGTCGTGCGGTAGCGAATCGTCACTTCGCGGGCAACGAGGCGGCGTAATCGGCGCCTCGCTCCACCCACCCGGCCAGCGCGGCGTCGTCGGCGACGTCGGCCGTGTCGACGCGGAGCCAGCCCGCCATCTGCCGGCCGCGCATCTCCATCGGCTCGGCCGGAGTCGTGGCGACGAGCTCGTCCGACTGCTCGGGGTCGACGCGGACGAGGATCCCGCCCTGGCCGCTCGCGGCGATCGCCATGTTGCCGCCGATCAGGAAGGCGAGCCCGCCGAACATCTTCTTCTCGGTCAGACCGGCGCGGTCGCCGACGAGCGCACGGATCCGCCGGGCGAGCTCCTCGTCGTAGGCCATCAGTCGTCGTCCGCCGGCTCGCCGTCGGAGTAGTCGAGTGTCTCGATCCGCCCGACCACGCCGAAGCCGCGCCAGTAGATCTTCCGCGAGCGTGGGAACCACGCCATGTCGTTGGGGTCGCGCGTGCCGTAGACGAGCATCGTGACGCCGCCCGCGGCGGCGCGGAAGGAGTGCGAGACCTTCGTGCCCGGCGGCCGGGCGACGAGGTGGCCGGCCCGCAGAGGCGTTTCCTCGACCTCGCCGTCGTTCGACCAGAGCTCGAGGGTCGCCTCGCCGTCGAGGATGACGAAGACCTCTTCCTCCGCGGAGTGGCAGTGGGGAAAGGAGCCACGATGGCCGGCCTCGATCCGCTCCCAGGCGAGGCCGGTGAGCCTCGACCTCTCGTCCGGCGTGAAGTACGCGAACGTCTGGTGCCGCACCGTCTCGAGCTCGACCTCGTCCACGTTGACGATGTTCGGCGGGCGCGGCGCCGGCTCGCCGACCGCGAGCGGCTCGACGGTCGCCTCGACGTCCCAGGGATCGTCGTCGCGTCCCTCCACCCACGGCCAGCCGAACCGGATCGCGCGCGAGCGCGGCAGCCAGCCCAGCTCCGTCGGGTGGAGCGTGCCGAAGACGAGGAACTCGAGCCCGTCGGGCCCGGCGACGAACGTGTGCTCCATCTCGTCCGGGCGGTGGATGACGCAGTCCAGCGGCCGGACCTCGTGCACCTCCTCGTCCTGCCAGGCGAGGCCCGAGCCGGCGAGGACGAAGTAGAGCTCCTCGGACGCGCCGTGCGAGTGCGGCGGCGTCGGCAGCTTTCCCGGCTGGACGCGCACACGGCTGACGCCCACACCGCGTGCGCCGGCAGCCGCGCCGAGGCGCTGCCACGTCGCGTCCATCTCGCCCTTAGCCGAGTGGAAGCTCTCGACCTCGTCCCAGTGCGCGACGCCCATCCCCGCCGCGCAGTCTGTCAGGACCTCGGGTTCGTCTCCTCCGCGAGCTGCGCCGCGGCCCCCTCACGCTTCTGGACCACGTCGTAGGCGCCTCGGCTCTCGACGACCGCCTCGAACTCGGCCAGCTCGTGGCCGGGAACGATGACGTAGCGGCGCGGGTCGGAGCGCACCTTCTCGTACTCGGAGACCTGGATCTCGAACCGCTCGGTGCAGTCTCCGTCCGCGCACTCGCAGACCACGGTCATCGCCGCATCGTCCGTCCCGAGATCGCGGTTGAGGCTCTCGATCTGCTCGTTCACCTGCCGGAAGATGGACTCGTTGAGGCCGACTCTCCTCGCCTGATCCTCGCTCATGCGTCCTCCCCTCTCGGGTCGAGGGCGCGCGCCACTTCACCGCCGCCGTCCTGCTTGCGCACCACGAGGTAGTCCTCGTGCCGCTCGACGACCTCGCCGTCGCTGGAGTGCCCCGGCGCGATCGCAAAGGTGGCTCCGTCCTCACGAACGCGCTCGTATTCCGGCGCGGCGAGTCGGATCGTCTCGCGGCAGGCGACGTCGTCGCATTCGCAGAGGTACGGCACCTGCTCGAGCGGCGGGTCGAGCTTCCGCTCGGTCGCGCGGATCCGCTCGTTGGCGTCGCGGAACGTCGCCTCGTTCTCGGCGCGCTTCTTCTCGTCCCCCGAAGTCACGACCATTCCCTGTTTCCGAGAGGCGTGCGGATACACATCGGGTTACGCTCGCCCGATGCCTGCGCGTCCTCGCCTTACCGTGGTCGGCTCGATCAACCTCGACCTCGTCACGCAGGTGGAGCAGCTGCCGCGCCCGGGCGAGACCGTGAGCGGGGCGCGCTTCTCCCGCGTGTCCGGCGGCAAGGGCGCGAACCAGGCCGTTGCAGCCGCGCGGCTCGGCGCCGAGGTCGCGATGCTCGGCTGCGTCGGCCGCGACGAGCTCGCGGAGCCGGCGCTCGCGGGACTGCGCGAGGCGGGCGTCGAGGAGCGGTGGCTCGTGAAGGACGCGCCGACCGGGATCGCGCTCGTCACCGTGGACGCGGAAGGGGAGACGACGATCGTCGTCGCGCCGGGCGCGAACGCCGAGCTGCGCCCCGACGACCTCTCCCTCGCCGACGCCGGCGCGGTCCTGTGCCAGCAGGAGATCCCGGTCGAGACCGTCGTCCGAGCTGCCGAGCTCGCACCCCGTTTCTTCCTCAACGCCGCCCCCGCCCGCGACGGCACCTCACCGCCCGCCGAGCTCACGATCGTGAACCGGCTGGAGCTCGAGGCGCTCGGCGAGCCGGACGGCTTCGTCTGTCTCACGCTCGGCGCCGAGGGCGCCGTGCTGCTCGAGGACGGGCGCGAGGTGGCCCGCGCGGCGCCGCCCGAGGTCGACGCCGTGGACGGGACGGCCGCCGGCGACGCGTTCACCGCGTGCCTGGTCGTCTCGCTGCTCGAGGGCCGGCCGCGCGACGAGTCGCTGCGACGGGCGTGCGCAGCCGGCGCTCTCGCCGCCTCGCGCTTCGGCGCCCAGACCTCGCTCCCAACGGCCGGGGAGGTGGACGCACTCCTGTGAGCACGCGCATCGTGATCGACTGCGATCCGGGCCACGACGACGCCATCGCGATCCTCCTCGCGCTCGCCTCGCCGGAGCTCGAGCTGATCGGCGTCACGACCGTCGCCGGCAACCAGACGCTGGACAAGACGACCCGCAACGCGCTCGTCACGCTCGAGATCGCGGGCAGGAGCGACGTCCCGGTCGCCGCCGGCGCGGAGGCGCCGCTGCGGCGTGACCTCCGCACGGCGGCGCACGTGCACGGCGAGAGCGGCCTCGACGGGCCGGAGCTGCCGGAGCCCTCTGCGCAGCCCGTCGACACGCATGCCGCCGACTTCCTCGAGGAGCTGATCGAGCCGGGCGTGATCCTCGTCCCGACCGCGCCGCTCACGAACCTCGCCCTGATGCTGGACCGGCATCCCGACATCGTCGACCGGCTCGAGCGCATCGTCTGGATGGGCGGCTCGATCGCCGAGGGGAACGTCACGCCGGCGGCGGAGTTCAACGCGTTCGTCGATCCGGAGGCCGCGGCGGCGGTGTTCGCGAGCGGGATCCCGATCACGATGATCGGGCTCGACGTGACGCACAAGGCGCTCTTCACCCGCGCGCATGCGGAACGGCTGCGGGAAGCCGGTCGAGCGGGCCGCTTCGTCGCCGAGCTGTCGGACTTCTTTCAGGTGTTCCACGAGCGCTCGTACGGCTTCGAAGGCTCGCCGATCCACGACGCGATGGCCGTCGCCCACGTGATCGACCCGACGCTGCTCACGACGCGCCACGCGAACGTCGCGGTCGAGACGCGCTCCGCGTTCTCCGACGGCCGCACCGTCGTCGACCTGCGCGGAGTCACCGGCCGCGAGCCGAATGCCGACGTGGGAGTCGACGTCGACGCGCCGCGCTTCCTCGAGCTTCTCGTCTCGTGCATCGAGTCGCTCCCATGAGCCTCGTCTTCGCCTGCATCGCGCCGCACGGGGACGTCGACCTCGACCCGGCGCTGCGCCCCGCGATGGAGGAGCTCGGGCGTCGCTTCGACTCCGCCGCTCCCGACGTCGCGGTCGTCGTCACGCCTCACAACGTCCACGTCGAGGGCCACTACGCCGTGATCACGGCCGGTCGCGTGGGGGAGTGGGAGACCGCTCGCGCGACCGCAGGGGCGCTGCTCGCGGCCGACCTGCCGATCCTCGGCGTGTCGTACGGCGGCAACGACCCGGAGACCGCCGAGTTTCCGATCGACTGGGGAACGGAGATCCCGCTCACGTTCATGCACGCGCCGAAGGTGGTCGTCGTCTCGCCGGCGCGGGACAGGCCGCTCGAGGAGCATCTGCGGCTCGGCGAGGCGATCGCGGCGCTGCCCGGCCGGATCGCGCTGATCGCGAGCGCCGACCACGGACATGCGCACCGCGCCGACGGCATCTACGGATACCACCCCGCCGCCGCCGAGTACGACGCGCTGCTGCTGCAGATCGTCGCATCTGACCGGCTCGACTTCTTCCCGCTCGCGGAGCTCGCCGAGCCCGGGAAGGCGGATTCGCTCTGGCAGCTCCTCGTGCTCCAGGGCGCGGTCGGCGAGACGGCGCGGGCGGACGTGCTCGCGTACGCCGCCCCGACGTACTACGGGATGCTCGTCGCCGAGATTCAGACGGCCGCGTAGAGCCGCCACTCGCCGGGAATTCCCTTGAGCTCGTGGACGCCGCGGTCCTCGAACTCGAGCCCCGAGCCGGCAACGAGATCCTTCACCGTCTTCGAGATCAGGACCTCACCTGGCCCGGCGAGAGAGGCGACCCGCGCGCCGGTGTGCACCGCGATTCCCCGGATCTTCGCGCCGTCGAGCTCGCATTCGCCGGTGTGGATGCCGGCACGGACGTCGATCCCGAGCTCGCGGACCGCCTCGCCGATCGACCGCGCGCAACGGACGGCACGCGCGGGTCCGTCGAACGTGGCCAGGAAGCCGTCTCCGGCCGTGTCGATCTCACGACCGCGGAAGCGCTGGAGCTGCCGCCGGACCGCCGCGTCGTGGGTGCTGACGAGCTCGCGCCACCGGCGGTCTCCGAGCTCCGCCGCCCGCCGGGTCGAGCCGACGATGTCGGTGAAGAGCACGGTGGCGAGCACGCGATCGAGCTCTGGCACCGGCCGCGTCCCGGTCAGGAACTCCTCGATCTCGTCGGCGATCGCGTCAGTGTCCCCGGCCGAGATCCAGTGATCCTCTCCGTCGAGCTCGACGAACTTCGCGCCCGGGATCCTCGCCGCGAGATACCGGCCCTCCTGGACGTTCACGTCGCGGTCGCCGGTGCGGTGGAGCACGAGCGTCGGGACCCGAATCGTGGGGAGGACGTCTCGGACGTCGATGAACGAGTTCATGCGGAGCAGGGCCGCCGCCGCGCCGGGACTCGCCGCGCGCCGGAGGTACTGCTCGAGGTTGCGGACGAACGGCTCGTCCCCCGCCCGGCTCGGCGCGTAGTACTCGACGTCCGCCGGCCGCAGGCGTCCCCAGTTCAGCTCGACGTCGGCCACGGTCTCCTCGCGATCGTGTGCGGCCGGCGCCCAGGGGTAGTCGTCGTCGGGGTCGCGGCGCTTTGCAAAGCTGCCCAGCGTCACGAGCGCGATCGTCCGCTCCGGAAACGTGGCGGCGAACAGCACGCACATGTTCCCACCCTCGGAGTGCCCGAAGAGGGCGGCGCGCTCCGAGCCGACCGCCTCGAGGACCGCGCGGACGTCGTCCATCCGCTGCTCGAGCGTCGGCAGCTGGTCGTTCGAGACGCGGTCCGACAGGCCGGTGCCGCGCTTGTCGAAGAGGATGAGCCGCGAGAAGGACGCGAGCCGGTCGAGGAAGCGCGCCATCGCGGGCTCCTCCCACATCAGATCGATGTTCGAGACCCAGCCGGGGACGTAGACGAGGTCCCGCGGTCCCCGGCCCGTCACCTGGTACGCGATGTGGACGTCGCCGCTGCGCGCGTAGCGCGTCTCCGGGGCCATCGAGGACGGAGGATAGGCCCGGCCGCGGGCGAACACCAAGCACATGCCGCGGAAGCGGAAGTCGAAGCTGCGCCCCAAGCTGCCGAGCCGCGTCAAGAAGACACGGACGAGACGCGGCGCGCGGCCGCGCGGCCGGCACCCCGAGCTCTGGGGCCTCGGCTCGGTCGCGCTCGGGCTCTTCCTCGGCGCTGTCCTCTACTTTGGCTGGAACGGCGGCTATGTCGGCGGCTGGCTCGGAGAGGGGCTCGACCGGATCGTCGGCGACGCGAGGTACGTCGTGCCGGTCGCCCTGGCGGCGCTCGGCGCGCTCGTCGTGACTCGGAGCGAGCTCGTCGACGTGCGTCCGTTCCGCACCGGGATGGCGGTGCTCGGCTGCGGACTCATGATCTCGCTCGGCAAGGATCAGGGCGGTTATCTCGGCCAGCTGCTCGGCGGGGCGGTCGGGATCGCGATCGGCGCCACAGGGTCGTTGCTGCTCGGCGTCTTCCTCATGCTCGTCGGCTCGCTGCTGCTCTCGGGCGCCTCGCTCGGAGCGGTGTTGCGACGGTCCGGGCGTGGGCTTCACCATGC
>DATCYP010000023.1:0-14016 GCA_036526375.1 Gaiellaceae bacterium
CTTCTTCAGCTCGACGAAGGCGCCGAACTGGGTCGTCTTCACGACCTTGCCGGTGAACGTGTCGCCGACCTCGGGCTCCTTCGTCAGGGACTCGATCGCAGCGACCGCCTCCTTCGCCTTCGTGCCCTCGGTCGCGTAGATGAGGATCGTGCCGTCCTCCTCGATGTCGATCTGCACCTCGTAGTCGGACTCGAGGCCGCGGATCGTCTCGCCGCCCTTGCCGATGACCATGCCGATCTTCTCCTGGTCGATCTTGACCGTCGTGATTCGCGGCGCGTTGTCGGAGAGCTCGGAGCGAGACTCCGGGATGACGTCGAGCATCTTGTCGAGGATGGAGTCGCGGGCGCGCTTCGCCTGCTCGAGGGCGTCCCGCATGATCTGCTGGGTGACGCCGGTGATCTTGATGTCCATCTGGAGCGCGGTGATCCCGTTCCGGGAGCCGGCGACCTTGAAGTCCATGTCACCGAGGTGGTCTTCCGCGCCCTGGATGTCGGTGAGGATGACGTAGTCGTCGCCCTCCTTGACCAGGCCCATCGCAATGCCGGAGACCGGCGCCTTGAGCGGCACGCCGGCGTCCATGAGCGAGAGGGTCGAGCCGCAGACCGAGCCCATCGACGACGAGCCGTTCGACTCGAGCGTCTCCGAGACGATGCGGATCGTGTACGGGAACTCGTCCGGGCTCGGGATGACGGCCTCGAGCGCCCGCTGCGCGAGCGCACCGTGGCCGATGTCGCGCCGCTTCGGCCCGCGCATGAAGCCCGTCTCCCCGACCGAGTAGGGCGGGAAGTTGTAGTGGTGCATGTAGCGGCGCTCTTCCTCTAGGGAGAGGTCGTCGATGCGCTGCCCCTCCTTCGCGGTGCCGAGCGTGAGCGACGAGAGGATCTGCGTCTGGCCGCGCGTGAACAGGCCGGAGCCGTGCGAGCGCGGGTTGACGCCGACCTCGATCTCGATCGGGCGGATCTCCTCCGCCCCGCGGCCGTCCGGGCGGCGCTTGTCGACGGCGATCTTCTGCCGCACGAGGTCCTTGTAGATCGACTCGCATGCCTTCTTGACATACGACTTCGTCTGCGAGTCCTTGACCGCCGGCAGGGTCTCGCCGGTGTCGGGATCGGTCGAGACGCTCCCGACCGGGAACGGCAGCTCGACCTCCTCGACGATCCGGTCGAAGAGCAGCTGCCGCTTGGCCGACTTGAGCGCCTTCGAATCCTGCTCGGCATCCGTCAGCGCCTTCAGCTCGTCGCCGAACTGCTCGCGCACCGGCCCTTCGACCGCCACTGAGCGCTGCTTCTCGATCAGCGAGGCGAGAGCCGAGCGGACCTGGATCTGGCGCTGGATGTCGTCGTCGGTCGACTCCATCGTGATCGCCGGAGCAAGCTCCGCGAGGAGCTCGTCGACGGCTGTCCCGGATTCGCGGATGCCCACCTGCTGGATCCGCTCCCAGATCGTGTGGCCACGGTCACGCTCGATCTCCGCGGCGAGGTCGAGGTCGAGCCACTTCGGCTTGCCCGCCTGCCGGCGCAGGTCCTCCTGCGCCTCGCAGAGCTTCACGATCTCGGCGTGCGCGAGCTCGAGCGCCTCGAGGATCTTCTCCTCGGGAACCTCGTTCGCGCCGGCCTCGACCATCGTCAGTCCTTCCTTCGTTCCGACGACGATCAGGTCGAGCTCGCCGTTGTCCTCGCTCTCGCGCAGCGTCGGGTTGATGGCCAGCTGACCCTCGATCAGCCCGACGCGGACCGCGCCGACCGGGCCGAGAAACGGCAGCGGCGACAGCATCAGCGCCGCCGAGGCGCCGTTGATGCAGAGGATGTCGTGGGCGGTGACCAGGTCCGCGCTGAGCACGGTGCAGATCACCTGCACCTCGTTGCGGAAGCCCTTCGGCCAGAGCGGCCGGATCGGCCGGTCGATCATTCGCGCGGTGAGGATGGCGCGCTCGGTGGGGCGCCCCTCGCGCTTGAAGAAGCCGCCCGGGATCTTGCCGGCGGCGTACATCCGCTCCTCGACGTCCACCGTGAGCGGGAAGAAGTCGGCGCCCTCGCGCGCCTCTGCGCGCCCCTGGGCCGTGGCGAGCACCATCGTGTCGCCGCCGCGGACGACGACGGCGCCGTCCGCCTGCTTCGCGAGATGGCCGGTTTCGAAGCTGATCTCCTGATTTCCGATCTGCACGGAGACCTGCGCCCGGCGCTCGGTCGCGATACTCATCAATTGTCCTCCACTCTGCTTGGGGAGGGCGGGAGCTCGAGCCAACCCATTTCGCTGCGTGGATTCGCTCGAACTTCCACCCTCCGTGTTCTTCGGAGCTAGCGGCGCAGGCCGAGCTCCTTGATGAGGGCGCGGTAGCCCTCGAGGTCCTGCCTCTGCAGGTAATTCAGGAAGCGGCGGCGGCGCCCGACGAGCTTGAGCAGCCCGCGCCGCGAGTAATGATCGTGCTTGTGCGTGCGCAGATGCTCGGTCAGCTCGTTGATCCGCTGGGTCAGCATCGCGATCTGCACCTGCGGCGAGCCGGTGTCCGTCTCGCTGCGGCCGTGCTTCGTGATGATCTCCTGCTTTGCTTCCTTGGTCAGGGCCACGCCCTCTCCTTCCGTTCGCCTCCTCAGGCTCCGCCCACGACGCTGCGTCTCTTCGAAACCGAGGAAACGTGGCGCGAGCCGGGCCTGGGTCGCGGGGTAGGGTAGCGGAAACCGGCATGGGAAGCGCGATTCCGCAGCGGGAGCTCGCCGCGATCCTCCGCACTGCCCAGGCGCGGACGAAGGTCCCGATGGCCGCCGTCGCCCTGCACGTCGACGGCCGCACGAGCTTCGCCGGGGCGTACGAGCGGCCCTTCCGGATCGCCTCGATCACGAAGTCGTTCACGGCGACGGCCGTCTCGCTCGCGGGGCTGCTCGACGACCGGCGCCGAGCCCTGCTCTCCCACACGGCGGGGTACCGCACCGACCGAGCAGAGCCGTTGCCTCCCGAATGCGCGGGGCTCTGGTCATATTCGAACGCGGGGTATTGCGAGGCGGCCTCCGCATTCGACGGCGAGTACTCTGATGCGCTTCGCGAGCTCGTCCTCGAGCCGTTGGGCTTGCGCCAGACGGGCTTCGAGACCCCGGCCGACGCCGTGTTGGGAACGTTACCCGGCGACGTCGTCGCCGACCCCGCGTATCCGGTCGGGCGGAGAGCCGCCGGCGGCCTGTGGTCGACCGTCGGGGACCTCGTCGAGTACGGACTGGCCCATTGCGAGCGATGGGAGCATCTCCATCAACCCGTCGCGGAGGCGCTCGGGGCCCGGTACGCGCTCGGCTGGTGGGTGCGGAACGGCACGCTCGACCACGAGGGCTCGGTGGGCGGCTACCAGTCGCTGCTGCTGCTCGTTCCAGAAGGCTCGACGGTGCTTGCGGTGCTCACGAACTCGTGGAGCGGATCAGCGCTGATCCGGCACGTTGTCGACGAGCTCGGGCTGGCGCCTCCCGCGGCGCAGCCGCAGGACGTCGAAGGGGTCGCCGGGACCTACGCGCTCGGCGACCTCGAGGCCGTCGTCGCCCGCGGTTCCGTCACCGAGAGGGAGACCGACCCCTTGACCGGTGCGCGACTCGAGCGGCGTTACCAGCTCAGCACGGACGCGACGCTGATGACGTGGCGAAGCGACTTCCCGCGGCCCGGTGTCGCGCGCATCGGTTGGCTCGCGCTCCCCCGCGTGGACGTTTGAGGGCGTGCTTCAGCCCGGCCGGGCGGACGCTCGGGTCCGCTCGACGTCCGCGCCGATCGCTGCCGCGAGCTCTTCGACCGAGCCGAAGCGCCGCTGTTCGCGGATCGGGCTCCAGATCTCGACCACCAGCCGCTGACCGTATAGATCCCCGTCGAAGTCGAGCAGGTGCGCCTCGACGCGGCGCTCGACGCCGTCAAAGTGCGGGTTCGTCCCGATCGACACGGCTGCGCGCCGGTCGTGCGCCCAGCCGGCGAACACGCCGTCGGGCGGGACGAGGAGTCCGTCGGGAACGTCGAGGTTCGCCGTCGGAAACCCGAGCGCCTTTCCCCGGGCGTCGCCGCGGACGACGACGCCTTCGACCTCCGGAGGACGTCCGAGCAACGCCGCCGCCCGCTCGATCTCCCCTGCGTGGACGAGCTCCCGGACGCGGCTCGAGGAGACGTTCTCGACGAGCGGCACACACCGCACGTCGAAGCCGAGCCGCTCGAGGAGGTCGAGATCGCCCTCGCGGCCGCGCCCGAAGTGGAAGGTATCGCCGGCGGCGACGATCTCCGCACCGATGCCACGCAGCATTCGCTCGGCGAACTCCTCTGCCGTCAACGCCGCGAGCGCCTGGTCGAAGGGCAGCACTAGGACGTCCTCGACGCCCGCGTCCGCGAGTAGCTCGAGCCGGCGCTCGAGGGTGGCGAGGAGCTCGACGCCACCGCCGAGCACAGCGCGCGGGTGCGGATCGAACGTCACGACGCTCGTCCGGAATCCGCCGTTTCGCGCCGCGTCGATGACCCGAAGATGGCCGCGGTGGACGCCGTCGAAGGTTCCTACGGCTACGGAGCGCCGCGCAACGGCAAGCGCCGCCGGCTCGCGAGCGACATTCACGCGCCCGGTGCCGTCCGCGCGGCCCCTATCCGCTCCAGCACCTCGGCCTCCGGGAGGAGCCGCTCGGCGGCGAACGCCTCGGGCTTGACCGCGTCCTCGACCGAGAACGGTCCTACCTCCGTCCGCCGCAGGCTCGCACAGTGTCCGCCCAGCGCGATTGCAAGCGATCGGACGTAGGTGCCGGAGCTGACGCGGGCGTCGAGCGTCACCCTCTCGCCTGTATACGCGATGACGTCGAGCGCGTGCACCGTCGAGCGGCGAACCGGCATCTCCACCTCGACGCCGCGCCGCGCGAGCCTGTACGCGCGCTCACCGCCGATCTTCACGGCCGACGCGGCCGGGATCGGCAGCTCGATCGCACCGCGGAGGCGCTCGAGCCGTTCGACGAGCTCGTTCTCGCCAAGAGGAGGATGACGCCCGACGACCTCCCCTTCCGGGTCCCCGGTCGCCGTCCGACAGCTGAGATCGATCTCGGTGAGGTAGCGCTTGTCCAGGCCGACGAGACATGGAGCGAGTTTAGTTGCCCTGCCGGACAACACGAGCAGCAGCCCGGTCGCGAACGGGTCGAGCGTCCCGGCATGGCCGGTCCGCGCGCCGGTCGCCCTCCGGATCTGCGCGACGACGGCGAACGAGGACGGGCCGCCCGGCTTGTCGACGAGCGCAACCCCTGCAGGCTCAAGCGCGCGAGGTGGCACGTTGAGCGAGGAAGCCTTCGCGGATCTGTTGGACGATCTCCTCCAGCGGAAGGTCAGTGGAGAATCCGGCGGCCTGTCGATGACCCCCGCCTCCGAACCGTCTCGCAATCGCCGACACGTCCAGCTCGTCGATGCTCGACCGGAGCGAGCCCTTGTAGGCCTGCGCGCGCTGGCTCAGCTGCTCCCGGATCAGGACCGCGAGCTCCGCTCCTTCGACGGCCCTCAGGTAGTCGATGATCCCCTCGGAGTACGGCTCGGACGCGCCGACTTCGGCGAAATCGGTGCGCGCGAGGTAGGAGACGACGATCCGGCCGCCCTCGCGCACCTCGGCTCGGCCGAGGGCGCGCGCGAGGAGCTTCAGCTTCGCGAACTCGACCGACTCGTAGACCTCCTGAAAGACCGCGTGGATGTCGGCTCCGGCTTCGACGAGCTCCGCCGCCAGCCGGAGCGCCTTCGGTGTGGTGTTCGCGTACTGGAACCGCCCAGTGTCCGTGACGAGCGCGATGTAGAGCGGCTCCGCGAGTTCCGGCGTCAGCTCGAGTCCGAGCTCGGCGAACACGTCCCGAAGTACCTCCCCGGTCGACGACGCGTCGGCGACGATCAGGTTGAGGTCTCCGAAGCGGGTGTTGTCGTGATGGTGGTCGACGTTGATGACCAGCGGAGCGCGCGAGCGAGCCGCCTCGTCGCCGATCCTGTCCTCCTTGGCGCAGTCCACCGCGAGCAGCACCCGCTCAGCCGCATCCGCGGGCGGTTCACGCACGAGCCCCTCGAGGGGCATGAAGGCGTATTCACGCGGCAGCGGCGTCTCGCCCGCGAGATACATCACGGCGTCCTTGCCGAGCTGCCCGAGTGCCACGGTCGCCGCGAGAAGCGAACCGAGCGCGTCGCCATCGGGGTTCTCGTGCGTGACGACGAGGAAGCGGTCGTGCTGCCGCAGGGCGTCCCCGATCGCCTTCAGCTCAGTGGTCTGCGTCATCGTCGTCCGGCGCGAGCTCGTCGATCAGGCGAGTCATGCGCACGCCGCGCTCGACCGTGGGATCGTACTCGAAGGTCAGCTGAGGGGTCCGCTTCAGCCTCAGCTCACGCGCGAGCCGCGACTGGAGAAGGCCGTGAGCCGCCTCGAGACCGAGCAGGCTCGCGCGCTGCTTGCGGCCCGAGCCGAGCACGCTGACGTAGACCGTGGCGTGTCGCAGATCGGGTGCCGTGTCGACTCCGGTCACCGTCGTGAGGCCGATCCGAGGGTCTTTGAGCTCCGGGAGCGCCTCCGCCAGGACCTGTCTCACCGCCTCGTTCACTCGCCGCATGCGCTCGCTCACTGCTCCTATTCAAGCGCCTGGTTACGCGCTGCGCCTCTCGGGCGGGACACGCTTGGCTGGGCGCGACCGCAAATCGACCACACCCCGCCCAAGGGTGGGGATGCCGTCCCTCCGCCCTCGCCACCGACGGTATCGCCTCAGGTGTCGCAAATCCGTGGCGTTCGATCGCGAGATGCTGGATCTTGAAGCATCCGGGTCCGGACGGAGCGAAGGCGTCGGATCAGCGAACCACGTCGAGGAGGAGTCGGTGCGGCTCCGGCTCGTCACCGATCTCGTACGCGTCGACGAGCGGCGCCTCGGCGGCGTCTGCCGCGCTCTCGTCCCGCGCGTGGATCTCGGCCAGAATCTCGCCACGCTCGACGCGGTCGCCGTACTTGGCACGGCAAACGACACCGACCGCATGGTCGACCGGATCGTCCTTCCGCTCGCGCCCGGCGCCGAGCGCCATGGCGACGCCCGCCACCCCTCTCGGCCGCAGCCGACGGACATAGCCCGCAGACGGCGACCGCAGCTGCCGCACGACCGGCGCGCTGGGGAGAAGCGCCGGATCGGGGTCGCCGTCCTGGGCGCGGATCCAGCGCTCGTACGCCGCGAGTGCCGAGCCGTCGGCGAGCGAGGCCGTCACGCGCTCCCGCGCGGCGCCTTCGTCGAGCGTCAGATCCGACAGCGCGAGCAGGCTGGTCGCAGCCTCGACGACGAGGTCGCGGAAATCCGCCGGGCCGGCGCCCGCGAGCGTTTCGTACGCCTCGCGAACTTCGAGCGCGTTACCGACCGCCCTGCCGAGTGGTTGCTCCATGTCCGTGAGCAGACACACGACGTCCATGCCCGCCTCCCCGCCGAGCGCGCGCATCGCCTCGGCGAGGCCCCGCGCATCCTCCTGTGTCCGCATGAATGCCCCTTCGCCCACCTTCACGTCGAGAACGAGGGCGCTCGCACCGCCGGCGATCTTCTTCGACATGATGCTTGCGGCGATGAGCGAGACCTCGTCGATCGTCGCCGTCACGTCACGCAGCGCGTACAGCTTGCGATCCGCCGGGACGAGGTCGGCAGTCTGGCCGGCGACGGCGATGCCGATCTCGCGAACCTGGGCCACCAGCTCGTCGATCGAGAGCTCGACGCGAAAGCCCGGGATGGACTCGAGCTTGTCGAGCGTGCCGCCCGTGTGGCCGAGCCCGCGGCCGCTCATCTTGCCGAACCGGGCACCGCACGCGGCGACGACCGGCCCGAGCGCGAGGGTCGTCTTGTCCCCCACCCCACCCGTCGAATGCTTGTCGACCACACGGCGGCCGAGGCGCGCGGTCAGGTCGATCGTCTCGCCGCTCGCGACCATCGCCTCCGTCAGCGCGAACGTCTCGGCCGGGGACAGACCCCGGAACCACACGGCCATGAGCAGCGCCGCGGCCTGGTAATCGGGCACCTCGTCGCGCGCGTACGCCGCGATGAACTCCCGCAGCTCGGCCGCCGGGATCTCCTCGCCGTTCCGCTTCCGCTCGATCAGCTCGGCGGCGTGCATGAGCGCGAGCCTAGTCCTCCGGATCGACGAGGAGTCGCTCTGCTCGCACGACCTCCCATTCCTGCCCACGCAACCAGCGCTCGGCGTCGTCGAGCAGGCGCTCCACCTCCCGATGCTCGCGGGCGACGCATGCCGCCGTGATTCGCGCGCGCTGCCAGACGTCGTGGTGGTCCACCTCGGCCACCGACGCGCCGACCCGGTTCTGAAGCTGCGCCTTCGCCGAGCGCAGGTGGTGCCGCTTCTCCTTCAGCGAGTGCGCCTCGGGGAAGTGAAGCTCGCAGGTGAGGATCCCGACCCAGCCGCTCGACACGCCTTCATTCAATCCGATTCCAGAACGCGTTCCGGCACCTCGGCCGCCGCGGCACGAGGCCGGCGGCGAGCAAGTCCGTGGGGCGCTTCGAGCTGCTCGATTCGAGCGTCGAGCCGGGTTACGAACCGGCGGTGGGGCTCTCGTCGAGCGAGGTCCGCTCGACCTCGCGCGTCTCGAAGACCTCGAGCACGTCGCCTTCCTTCACGTCGTTGAAGCCGTCGAGGAGGATGCCACACTCGAAGCCCTCCGCGACCTCGCGGACGTCGTCCTTGAACCGCTTGAGCTGCGCAATCGTCGTCGTGTAGATCACCGCGCCCTCGCGGAGCACGCGCACGCTCGCGTTCCGGCGCACGACCCCGTCCGTGACCATGCAGCCGGCGATCGTGCCGAGCCGCGAGACGCGGAACAGCGCCCGCACCTCGGCCTCGCCGATCGTCTCCTCGGTCGTCACGGCGGCGAGCTTGCCGACCAGCGCCTGCTCGATGTCCTCGGTGAGCTTGTAGATGACGTCGTACGTGCGGATCTCGACGCCCTCGCGGGACGCGAGCTCGCGGGCCTCGGCGTTCGGGCGCACGTTGAAGCCGACGATCAGGGCGTCGGACGCGGACGCGAGCATGATGTCGTTCTGCGTGATCGCCCCGACGCCCTGCGCGATCACGTTCAGCCGCACCTCGGAATGCTCGAACTTCGACAGCTCCGAGACGACCGCTTCGACCGATCCGACGACGTCGCCGCGGACGATGAGGTTGAGATCCGAGACCTCGCCGGCCTGCAGTTGCTCGAAGAGTCCCTCGAGGGAGACGCCGGCCGAGGGCGTCGACGCAAGCTGCTCCCGCCGGAGCCGCTCACCGCGCCGGTTTGCGAGATCGCGGGCTTCCCGGTCGTTCGCGACGACCCGGGCAAGCTCACCGGCGCCCGGCGGCTTGTCGAAGCCGAGGATCTCGATCGGCTCTCCCGGCGCCGCGCTCTCCCGGCGCTCGCCCTTGTAGTCGAAGAGGGCCTTGACGCGCCCGTAGGCGTCGCCCGCCACGACGGCGTCGCCGACCTTGAGGGTGCCGCGCTGCACGAGCATCGTCGCCACCGGCCCGCGACCGACGTCGAGGCGAGACTCGATGATGGGGCCCGACGCCTCCGCGTCGGGATTCGCCTTCAGGCCCTCGAGCTCGAGGTCGGCGACGAGGAGCACCTTCTCGAGCAGGTCGTCGAGGTTCTGCTGCGTCTTGGCCGAGACCTCCGCGAACTGCGTCGAGCCGCCCCAGTCCTCGGGCTGGAGGCCTTCCTGTGCGAGCTCCCCCTTCACGCGGTCGACGTTGGCGTCGGCGAGATCGACCTTGTTCACGGCGACGACGATCGGCACCTCGGCCGCCCGTGCGTGCGAGATCGACTCCTTCGTCTGCGGCATGACGCCGTCGTCGGCGGCCACGACGAGGACTGCGATGTCCGTCACCTTCGCGCCGCGGGCGCGCATCGCCGTGAACGCCTCGTGGCCCGGCGTGTCGAGGAACGTGATCTTGCGGCCGTCGTCGACGTCGACCTGATAGGCGCCGATGTGCTGCGTGATGCCGCCGGCCTCCGTGGCGACAACCCTCGCGTTGCGGATCGCGTCGAGCAGCGTCGTCTTGCCGTGGTCGACGTGTCCCATGATGGTGACGACCGGCGGACGGGCCCGGAGCGCCTCGTCCGGGTCGTCGAAGGACTCGGGCTCCTCCTCCTCGTCGGCGGCGTGCTTGATCGTGATCTCGCGCCCGAACTCGGCGGCGATCAGATTCACCTCGTCATCCGAGAGCGTCGCCGTCTGGGGCTTGATCACGTTCAGGCCCATCAGGAACTTCAGGATGTCGGGGATCTTGACGCCGAGCGCCTGCGAGAGGTCCTGGGCGCTGACTCCCGACTCGACGGAGACGGGACCGGTCGGCGGAGCCGCGGGCGGCGGCTTCGGCTCGCGGCGCTGCGCGTCCTGGCGCGCCTGCCGCTGCTCGCGCGGCGGCCGCGCCCCACCCTGGTCGATGACGACGCGCCGCCGGCGTCCGGCGGCGCCTCCGCCACCGCGCGGGCGGAGCGGACGGTTGGGTCTGTTGCCTGAGTTAGCCATCGCTCACGTCAGTGTAAAGGCGGCGCAGCTCGGGCCCGACGCGCACCGGCTGCCGCAGGACACGTGCGAACAGGCCGCGCTCCGCCGCGCGCTCGAAGCACACGAGGCTGCGGCACGTGTAGACGCCGCGCCCCGGCTCGTCGCGACCAACCACGAGGACACCCTCGCGGGCCGCGAAACGGAGCAGCTCGCGCTGCGGCGCGCGCCGGCCGCACCCGACGCAGCGCCGCAACGGAGCACTTCCTACGACTCCTCCTCCGGCTGCTCGACCGGAATGCCGGCGGGAACCTCCTCCGGCTCGGCCACTTCTGCCTCGGCCGACACGGGCGGCTCCGCGGAGTCGACCTCGGCCGGCTCGGTGACGGGCGGCGTCGAGTCGGGCAACTCCTCGGTCGCCTCGGGCGTCACGCCGGCCGCGTCCGCGAGCTTGTCGTGCGTCTCGGGCTCCTCCGCCACGACCTCGGCCTCGGCGGCCTCGGGAGGTGGACCGGCGACGTAGTCGCTGCCGGTGCCCTCGAGCGCCTGGTGCGCGGGCACGCCGCAGAAGCGCGAGCCGGGCAGCGCGGTGTTCGGGCACCGCTTGCCGTTGGCGAGGATCGCGGCGCAGCGGCCCGAGAAGTCCTCCGCACCCTCCTCGCCGCCGCCGAAGGCGGCCTCCGCCTCGGCCTGGGCGAACTCGGTGTCGCTCTGGATGTCGATCTTCCACCCGGTGAGGCGCGCGGCGAGGCGGGCGTTCATGCCCTCCTTGCCGATCGCGAGCGCGAGCTGGTCGTCGGGGACGACCACCGTCGCGTCGCGGGCCTCGTCGTCGAGATAGACCTCGCGGACGCGCGCGGGCGAGAGCGCCTTCGCAACGAACCGCGCGGGCTCCGGATTCCACGGGATGATGTCGATCTTCTCGCCGCGCAGCTCGGAGACGACCATGCGCACGCGAGATCCTCGCGGGCCGACGCAGGCGCCGACCGGATCGACGCCCTGGGCATGCGACTCGACCGCGATCTTCGAGCGGTAGCCCGGCTCGCGGGCAACGCCGCGGATCTCGACGAGCCCGTCGGCGATCTCCGGCACCTCGAGCTCGAACAGGGTCTTGATCAGCTCGGGATCGCGCCGCGAGAGGATGACCTGAGGGCCCTTCGTCCCGGAGCGCACCTCGGTGATGACCGCCTTGATCCGCGAGCCCTGCTCGTAGCGCTCGCCGTCGACCTGCTCGGAGCGCGGCAGCAGCGCCTCGACCTTGCCAAGATCGACGAGGACGTTGTTGCGGTCGCCGGCCTGCTGGACGATGCCGGTCACGACCTCGGTCACGCGGTCGATGTACTCGTCGTACATCATCCGGCGCTCCTCCTCGCGGATGCGCTGCAGGATGACCTGCTTCGCGGTCTGCGCGGCGATGCGGCCGAAGCCTTCCGGCGTGACGTCCTCGCGCTTGACGTCCTCGTCGGGGACGTCGGACCAGTCGATGTCCAGGTCGTCGTCGGAGATGAGCGTGTGCTGGCGCTCGCCGGTCTCCTCCTCGAGCCGCTCGAGCTCCTCGAGCTTGCGCTCGCGGGCGTCGTCGAGCAGGCGCTCCTCGATGTCGGCCGGCAACTCGACCGAGAAGACGCGGAAGTCGCCGGTGTCGTCGTCCATCTCGACGGTCGCGTGGCGCGACGCGCCCGGCGTCTTCTTGTAGGCCGCGAGGAGCGCATCCTCGAGAGCGGCGACGAGAGCGCCTTCCTCGATTCCCTTGTCGCGCTCGATCTCGCGGACGGCCTCGATGATCTCCTGGCTCATGTCACGCTCCCTCATCGATCAGGTTCGCCCGCACGATCTCCTCGTACGGGATCTCGGTCTCGGCGCCGTCGGAGGCGGCGACCGTCACGGTCTGGGTGTCGGCGGAGCGGACCTCCCCGCGCAGCTTCCGTCCCGCGGTGCGGAGCCGGACGCGGCGTCCCAGTGCCGCCTCGAAATGCTCCTGCCGGCGCAGCGGCCGTTCGAGCCCGGGTGAGGACACCTCCACGCCGTATTCACGCAGGTAGTCGCGCAGGAGGTCGGTGACGCGCTCGCACAGCGCGTGGTCGACACCCTCCGGATGGTCGATGTAGACGCAGAAGCGCGACGGCGTGAGCAGCTCCACGGCGAGGACGTCGACGCCCGGCAGGTCGTGCTCGACCCGCGGCGCGATCTCTCCCTGCAGCTGGCGTTCCTTCTCGAATGTCGTCGGCATCTCGCTCGTCTCTCTCACAAAAAATGGGCCCGCAGGCCCATTTCTCCGAACCGGTGAAATTGGGACAGCGAGTGTAGCAGCGGGGTTCTTCAGCCCGACGCGACGTGGCCGTCCACGCGGACGAGCCGGCCCGTGCGGACGAGCTCGTCGACGAGGGCGTCGTCCCAGTACCAGCGCCACGAGAACCAGCGGACGAGCTCGCGCTCCGGCGCGACGACGGCTGCGCGGACCCCGGCGCAGAGGAGCTCGCCGAGCGCCTGCCGGGGGTCGCCTCTGCCGCTCTGCTCCGGGTGCGCCTGGTCCCAGCGGAGCAGGAGGCTGGTGTGCCGGTGCGGCTCCTGGTAGACGACCGACCGCGCCACGATCGCGCCGCAGCGTTCGAGCGGCGAGCGGAGGCTCTTCAGCTCCTTCGGCGTCAGCGCGAGCTCGGTCTGGAGGTCCTCGAGCTCGGACGGGCCGGCGTCGGCGAGGTGGCGCAGCAGCGGCGCCCAGCCCTCGTCTTCTCGCTCCATTCGCCCAAGCTCGGCGCGGCAGATCGGATCGAGCAGGTCCGCCGTCTCCTCCGTCACGAGCAGGCTCTTGCCGCGGTGCACGCCGAGGATGAGATGACCGCGCGCCCCGAGCTGCCCGAACCACGGGAACTTGGTCGCAGGCCACTGGCCGAAGCCGGGACTCTCGCGCGCGTACGGCTCCTCGTGGCATGCCTCGAAGAGGCTGGGCAGCGCCGAGTCGACGGTGCGAGTGAGGAGACCGCGGTCGCGGAGGAACTCCTCCGCCTCGTCGAGCGTCTCGAGCGCGAGGTCCGGTGTGAGACGGCATTCGTGCGTCCGCCGCGCCGCGAGCTCCGCGAGCGACGTCATGCGTCGAGGACGATCGTGACCGGGCCGTCGTTCACGAGCTCGACGTCCATCTTCGCACAGCTTCCCGATGCGTTCTGGTTGCCATGGCTGGCCACCTGGTCGCTGATTCCGTGCGTCGTCCTCGGCTATCTGTCCGGGCGTTGGTGGTCGTTCGTGGGCGCAGCACCACTGTTGGCGCTGTGGCCCCTTGGGACGGCGATTGCGAGCGGCCCGCGCGACTACCTCCTGACCCTGCCTGTCACCGCAGCGGTCGCCGTCGCCCTGGCGTTCGGGTCGGCGCTCCGTTCGGCCCGGGAGCGGAGGCGACCCGCTCGGCGCCACCGGCCTCTTCCGATCGGCTAGGGCAGCCGTCCCACACGCCGCACGCAGCGTCTCCGCGTCTCTGCGGCGTCGGGTCAGACGTCGAGCACGATCGTCACGGGCCCGTCGTTCACGAGCTCCACCTCCATCTTCGCGCCGA
>DATCYP010000024.1:0-20295 GCA_036526375.1 Gaiellaceae bacterium
CGGCACGCTTCGGCCACATCGAGGTTCGTCCCGTCGTGATGCGCGAGGCGGAGGTCGCGTCGTAGAGGAGATCGCCCGCGCGTACCGCGACGAGCGCGCCCGCTCGATCGCGATTCTCGGCCGCGTCCTCGGTGACCTCGACCTCGCCGAGGACGCGGTACAGGACGCGTTCGTCCGGGCGGCGGAGCGGTGGCCGCGTGAGGGAATCCCGCGGAATCCCGGCGCCTGGATCGTCACGACGGCTCGGAACGCCGCGATCGACCGCATCCGCCGCCGACAGACGCTCGCGCGCAAGACGGAGCTGCTCGCGCGGGCCGAGGCGCTCCCGGAAGACGAGGAGGCGACCATCCCCGACGAGCGGCTCGAGCTGATCTTCGCCTGCTGCCACCCGGCGCTCGCACCGGAGGCGCAGGTCGCGCTG
The DNA here is from genome assembly GCA_036526375.1 of Gaiellaceae bacterium. Classification (GTDB taxonomy): domain Bacteria; phylum Actinomycetota; class Thermoleophilia; order Gaiellales; family Gaiellaceae; genus Palsa-739. Next base: position 422 of record DATCYP010000024.1, read on the forward strand.
ACGCTCAGTCTCGTCTGCGGCCTCGAGACGCCCGAGATCGCACGCGCGTTTCTCGTCCCGGAGTCGACGCTCGCCCAGCGGCTCGTCCGCGCGAAGCGGAAGATCCGCGACGCCGGGATCCCGTTGCGCGTGCCCGCGGAGCACCTCCTGCCCGAGCGGCTCCGGGTCGTGCTCGCAACGATCTACCTCGTCTTCAACGCCGGCTACGGACCGCCCGTGCGGCGCGAGCTGTGCGGCGAGGCGATCCGGCTCGCCGCCGTCCTCGCCACGCTGATGCCGGACGAGGCCGAGGCCCACGGACTCCATGCGCTGCTCCTCCTGCAGGACGCGCGCCGCGACGCGCGGGTCTCGCCGGCCGGCGAGCTGGTGCTGCTGGCCGAGCAGGATCGAAGCCTCTGGGACACCGGCCAGATCGAGCAGGGGCGAGACGCGCTCGAGCGGGCCGTGCGCCTTCGCCGGAGCGGGCCGTACCAGCTGCAGGCGGCGATCGCCTCGCTCCACTACGAGGAGCCGGTGGACTGGCCGCAGATCGCGCTTCTCTACCGCCGGCTGGGGGAGCTGAACCCGTCACCGGTGGTGGAGCTGAACCGCGCGGTCGCCGTCGCCATGGCCGAGGGCCCCGAGCCGGGACTCGAGATCGTCGACGGCCTGACCGGGCTCGAGCACTACCACCTCTGGCACTCGACCCGAGCGGAGCTCCTGCACCGGATCGGCCGGGACGAGGAGGCGGTGGCCGCCTATGCGCGTGCGCTCGAGCTCGCACCGAGCGAGACCGAGCGCACGTTCCTCCAGGCCCGCGTGGCCGCCTCTCGGGCCTAGTACGCGGTCGCCAGTACCTGCTTGCGCCGGAGCTGCAGCAGCGAGACGGCCTGCGAGGTCGGGCGGAAGGGGTCGTACACGGTCGTTCCGTCGTCGACCGCGACCGCCGCCACGGCCACTCCATTGACGTCCGCCACGAGCCAGTCGCCGCCGTGCAGCGGCCGCTCGCTCAGCGCCGCCAGGCGCTCGAGCTCCTCGCGGCAGGCGCTGAGCCGCAGCTGGATCGCCGTCCGCACCGGCTGAGGCGGGCGGACGGAGGCGGCGCGCGCCCGGCGGTACCGGGCCGCGTCGCGGCGGAAGTCGGCCATTCTGGCGACGGCGACCTGGCGCATTAGCTCGGGATGCATCACAACTCCTCCTCTCGGCGTGCTAACCTAACCACTGTTCGGAGATTACCAGTTACGTAACCTCCAAAGCAAGCTCAATGGTTACGACTTTACATACGCAGCTGGACCTCGTCCGCGACTACGTGAACACGCTCGACTTCGAGACGGGCATCGACACGATCGCCTCGCCGGACGAGCTGGCCACGTGGTTCTCGGAGCAGGGCCTCGTGGACGATCTCGTCGAGCCGAGCGACGAGGAACACTCGGATGCCCTCGCCGTGCGGGAGGCGATCCGGGAGCTCCTTCTCGCCAACAACGGCGTCGACGCGGACGCCGACGCTGCCTCGAAGACGCTCGAGGAGGCAGGGCGCAAGGCGCGCCTCGGGGTTCGCTTCGAGAACGGCCGCCCCGTCCTCGCTCCGGAAGGTGACGGCGCGTCGGGCGCGATCGGCCGGATCGTCGCGACGGTCGCAGAGCTCGCGCCGACGGACGAGTGGAAGCGGCTGAAGGGCTGCCGCGACGAACATTGCCGCGTCGCCTTCTACGACCAGTCGCGCAACCGCTCACGCGCCTGGTGCTCGATGGAGGTCTGCGGCAACCGCGAGAAGGCACGCAGCTTCCGGAAGCGCCACGCGACGAGCGCAGGCTGAGAGCGCTTCTAGGCCGAGTCGGCGAGGTCGCGCGGCCCGGCGGCCGGGAGCGGCGCCGTGCCGCCTTCGTCGGGCGGGGATGGTGCGGGAGGCGGCGCGCTGTTCAGGAAGCGGTAGACGAAGAACGCGAACGCCGAGGCGCCGCAGGTCGCCGGGACGAAGAAGACAATGTTGAGGAGGAGCACGTGCGTCATGTCACACCTGTATGCCGTGCTGCCGCCAGCGCAAACTCGACGGCCTCGGCCGGGGTCTGCGCGCGCTGCGTGCCCTCGACCTCCCAGCCGGGCTCGAGCACGACGACGGGTCGCCCGAGCGTGAGCGCGAAGCCGATCTCGGCGAGCGTGCCGTAGCGCCCGCCGACCGCGATCACGGCGTCGCCCGACGCGACGACGGCGAGGTTGCGCCCGTGCCCGATCCCGGTGACGACGACATGGTCCAGCCACTCGTTCGCGGCGGCGCGCGTCTCGCCGGGGAGGATCCCGATCGTCGTCCCGCCGGCGCTCTTCGAGCCGCGCGCCGCAGCCGCCATGACCTCGCCGAGCCCGCCCGTCAAGACCGTGGCGCCGCGCTCGGCGAGCAGGCGGCCGACCGTCTCGGCGTTCTCCTCGTGCTCGGCTCCGCTGCCGACAACGGAGACCTGGATCGCCATGTGTGCGCGATGCTAGGGCACATGAGCGCAGCGAGACAGGCGCGGGGCGGGGTGCTCGTGCTCGGCGGCGGGTTCGCCGGCGCGTACGTGGCCCGCGAGCTCGGCGCGCACGGGGCGACGATCGTCAGCCGGGAGAACTTCATGCTGTACACCCCGCTGCTGCCGGAGGCGGCGTCCGGGACGCTCGAGCCGCGGCACTGCGTCGTCCCTCTGCGCGCCATGTGCCCGCACTCCGAGCTGATTCTCGGTCGCGCGACGGCGATCGACGTCGAGGCGCAGACCGCCGCCGTCGAGACGGACGAGGGAACGCAGACCGTCGCGTGGCGGGAGCTCGTGCTCGCGCTCGGCGCGGTGCCGCGAACGCTGCCGGTCCCCGGCCTGGCCGAGCACGCGCTCTCGTTCAAGTCCCTCGCCGACGCGATCAACCTCCGCAACAACGTCCTCCACCAGCTGGAGGCCGCCGACGCGGCCCTCGACGAAGAGGAGCGGGCGCGGCGCCTGACGTTCGTGTTCGTCGGCGCGGGCTACGCGGGAGTCGAGGCGCTCGCAGAGCTGTCCGATCTGGCCGAGGACGCGCTCCGCTACTACCCGCGCCTACGGCCGACGCCCCGCCGCTGGGTGCTCGTCGACGCAGCTCCGCGGATCCTGCCCGAGATCCCGCCTCCCCTCGGCGACTACGCCGCAGCCGAGCTTCGCAAGCGCGACGTGGAGATCCACGTCGGCACGACGCTCGAGTCGGTCTCTGCCGGAGAGGCCGTGCTCGGGGACGGGACGAGGATCCCGGCGAACACCGTGGTCTGGACGGCCGGTGTCGCCCCGAACCCCTTGCTGCGCGAGTGGTCGCTGCCGCTCGACGAAAAGGGCCGGGTCGAGGTCGACGAGCTGCTCCGGGTGCCCGGCCACGAGCACGTCTGGGCGCTCGGCGACTGTGCTCGCGTCCCGAACGCGCGCAGCGACGGGCCCGACCCGCCGACGTGCCAGCACGCGCTCCGCCAGGCGCGGCGCCTGGCGCGCAACCTCGTCGGCCCGGCCAGGCCGTACGGCTACCGGATGCTCGGCCAGGTCGCGACTCTCGGCCGGCACAAGGGAATCGCTGAAGTCCTCGGCCTGCGCCTGCGCGGCTTCCCCGGCTGGTGGGTCACGCGCTCGTACCACCTGTACCAGCTGCCGCTCGCGCAGCGGAAGCTCCGGGTGGTCGTGGACTGGACCGTGTCGCTCTTCTTCCGCCGTGACACCGCCGAGCTCGGCCAGCTCGGCCACCCCGAGAAGCTCGGCTGATGGACATCACGCCGCTCTTCGGCCTGCGGCTGCGAACGCCGCGGCTCGAGCTGCGCCTGCCGCGGTCGGAGGAGCTCGACGCGCTGCGCGAGGTGGCACTCGGCGGGATTCACCCGCCCGAGTTCATGCCGTTCACGATCCCGTGGACCGACGACCCCGAGCTCGTGGAGTTCCGCGACTACCACGAGATGCGACGGCGGGAGTGGAGCGCCGACGAATGGCACCTCGAGCTCGGCGTCTTCGTGGAGGGAGAGCTGGCCGGGATCCAGGCCGTGGAGAGCAAGGACTTCGCGCGCACGCTGACGGTGGGCACCGGCTCGTGGCTCGGCAGCCGCTTCCAGGGCCGCGGCGTGGGCACCGAGATGCGTACCGCGGCGCTCGAGCTCGCGTTCCGCGGCCTCGGCGCGCAGCTCGCGCGCTCCGGCGCCGTGGACGGGAACATCGCCTCCCTGCGCGTCTCGCAGAAGCTCGGCTACCGGGAGATCGGGCGCGGAACGGTCGCGCCGCGCGGCGTCGAGCTGCCGCACACCGACGTCGCCCTGCGGCGAGGAGACTGGAGGCCGCCATGCGCGGTCGAGATCGAAGGTCTGGGGACCTGCCTGCCGCTGTTCGGCCTTCCCTCCGAGTAGCCACGACGCCGAACTACGCGAGCGACGGCGAGTCGACGATCTCCACCGCGTCGCCGCGGACGAGCACCGCCGTGTCGTCCCTCAGCCGGACGAATGGCAAGGAAGGATGCGCGGCCACGATCTCGTCGTGGCGATCCCGGTACTCCGGCTCGTTGTCGTGCGGAAGCACGGTGAAGGGCACGAGCTCGAGCGCCACGCTCGAGTCGAGCTCCGGAACCTCGCGCCGGTTGTCGAGCGACGCCGCGGGCGCGAGATCAGGGCCGGCCACCATGGCGCCCGCACTCGTGCCGGCGTAGACGAGCTCTCCGCGCTCGACGAGCGGCACCACGAGCTCGGCGAAACCGCTGCGCCGCGCATGCCAGAGGAGGAGGTACGAGTTGCCGCCGGTGAGGAAGACGCCGTCGGAGCTGCGTAGCGCCGCCTCGACCTCGTCCGCCCCGACGCCCGCCAGGTCGAGTGTCGCGAGATCGCAGCCGAGGCGCTCGAGCTGTCGCCGGTCCGTCTGCACCCACTCCTTCGTCGGCGCGTCCGGGCCTGCCGCGGTCGGCACGAAGACGAGTCGCAAGCCGGCGACCTCGCCGTCGACGAGCGACGGCAGCGCCCCGACACCGTGCGAAGCGAGGAGAAGCCGCTTCACCCGACGGGCTCGAGCCGCGGATTCTCGCGCAGACGCCGCCCGAACTTCCCGGACGGCCGCCCGTCCGTCAGCACCACGTCGGCGGTGAAGTCGTCCGCGCCGCGGATGAGCGAGGAGCCGATGCCGTACGCGTCCACGGGGACCTCGCGCTCCTCGAACGCGCGGATCTTGTCGACGGTGAAGCCGCCGGACACGACGATTCGCACGTGGCCGAAGCCGGCTGCGTCGAGCGCCTCGCGCGTCTTCCGGACGAGCCGCTCGTTCACCCCCGTCGGTTTGAAGTCCCCCATCTCCTCCCAGAGGGAGCGGTCGACGAGCGTCTCGGACGTGTCGAGCCGGACGCCCCAGAGCCGTTTGCCGAGGGCGTCGGCCACCTCGAGCGCCGTCCGCACCGAGTCGTTCTCGAAGTCGACGAGCACGGTCACGGCCATGTCCGGCGGGGCCCACGCCGCGAACGTGCGCGCCGCGAGGACGGTGTCGCCTCCGTACGCCGCGATGAGCGAATGCGGCACCGTGCCGATCGCGCGGCCGCCCCACCACGAGGCCTGCTCGTCGCTCGTGACGCCGATCTCGGCGCCGGTGATCCGACCGGCGACGTAGGCCGCATAACCGTCCCCGGCCTGCACGCGATGGTGGTCGAAGCGTGCCGGCATGAAGATGATCTGCTTGCCGTTCGCCGCCTCGAGAACGCGCACGACGTTGGTGGTGATCAGCGTCCGGCGCGCGAGCGTTCCGAGGTACACGGTCTCGAGGTGCGCGAAGCTCGTGTAGTCGCCCTCGATCGTCAGCACCGTCTCCCAGGGCTCGATCGGGTCGCCGTCGTGGAGCGCCTGGATCGTCAGCCCTTCCGGGTCGTGGGAGCAGAGCCGGAGAATCGCGATCGCCTCGTCCATCCCGCCGAGCCACGCGTCGTTCTTCTGGAAGACCTGGACGACGACGTGCGGATGGCGGCCGTCGGCGAGGAGCGTGTCGCGGGCGTGGTTGAAGTACGCGTCGGTGTACCAGCCCGCGCGCATCTTCTCGACGGGGAGGTCGAAGACCTCCGGGGCGAGCCTCTGCCTATTCGGCGGCGGCATGCTCGAGCTCGAGGCACGCCTTGAGCGCGGCCTCGGCCACCTCGAGCTGCTCGGTGCTCGGCTCTGCGGTCGAGAAGCGGTGCTGCAGCTCGTGGCCCGGCTTCGCCAGCGCCTGCGCGAGCGGATGCGACGGGTTGCGCGTCATCCAGCCGAAGAGCTCGGTGGCGGCTGCGATCGCGCCGATCTGCGCAGCCGCCTGCGCGTGGCGCCGCAACCGCTCCGGCGCGAACCCGGCGAGGACGTTGCCGACTGCGGAGGTCGCGACGAGCGGCCCGACGAGGTGGCCGCCGCAGCGCTCGTGCTCGCGTGTCGCACGCTTCCCGTGCTCGTAGCTGCCGATCGAGATGTGCTCCGCGCCGTGGTAGGCGGCGAGCTCGCCGGACCGGAGCGCGAACACGGCCGGCGCGATCGAGGCGATCGAAGCCAACAGCTCGCGCGTGGCTGGACGCAGCTTCGACTCCCGGAGACCGCGGACGACCGCGGCGGCGCCGAGCAACGCTCCGAGCGAGCGCGGGCTCTCCATCGGCAGGCGCGCCGCCGGCAGCTTCGCCTTCAGCTGAGGCAAGAGCGCGAGGGCCTCGGCGAGGCGGGCGGGGCCGCGCAGGATGGGATTCTCGATCCGCGATGCCTGAAAGCGCTTCCGGGCCGAGGCGACCTCGATCTTCCCGTCCTCGGTTCGAATGGCGCACGCCCACGCATGCGGCCCGTGCACGAGCACGCCGTTCGGGAGGGCCATGCCGCCGAGCCGGATCTTCTCCTTGGCCATCACGCCCAGGGTAGTCGCCGCTACGCGAGAACCGCGCGCGCTGCGTACCGCAACCAGCCGACGCCGTGCTCGAGATCGGAGACAGGGATGCGCTCGTCCGCCGAATGGATGAGCGACGCGGCCACTTCCGGCGGCAGCTCGCCCGTCGGCGGGAAGAAGCCGTAGGCGACGGTGCCGAAGGCCTCGCGAAGCCAGTGGCTGTCGGTGAAGCCGACACAGGCGAGCGGCGCCGCCCTCGCCCCCGGCTCGGCCTCCCCGACCCACTCCTCGAGCGCCTTCCAGAGCGGTGTGTCGAGCGGCGAGCGGGTACCGCCCTGCGGATCCTTCCATTCGAGGTCGTACTCGACGTCGCCGCCGAGCACGGCGCGGATCATGGGCTCGACGAGCTCCGGGTGCTGGCCGGGCAGGAGCCGGCAGTCCACCTCGAGCTCGCAGACGGCCGGAATGACGTTGATCTTGCGGGACGCGGAGACGATCGTCGGCGAGAACGTGGGCGCGAGGAGCGCCTCGACGAGGTCGGCGCCCGCCGACGAGACCGCGCGCGTGCGCGCCACCGCTTCCGCCGCCGGCGGCACCTCGCCGAGCACGACGAGGAGGAAGGCCTCCACCTCGGGGCCGAGCCGCGGCTCCGGCCGGAAGGCGGCGAGCCGCTCGATCAGCCGCGCCGCCTTGACGAGCGCGTTGTCCGCGATGCCTGGCATCGAGGCGTGGCCCGAGCGGCCGTGCACGCGCAGCCGGAACGGCGCGCTCATCTTCTCCGCGACGGTCGCCTGGTAGACGATCCGGCCGTCCGCGAGCTCGATCCGGTCGCCGCCTCCCTCGTTGACCGCGTAGTCGCAGCGCACCGCGTCGGGATGCTCCTCGCACAGCCACTGGAGGCCGAACCCGTCCCCGACCTCCTCGTCGGCAGTCGCGGCGAAGATCAGATCCCCGCTGGGCCGGAACCCCTCGCGCGCGAGCGACGCGACGGCGACGGCGTTCGCCGCGACCTGGCTCTTCATGTCGAGTGCGCCACGTCCCCAGACCTGGCCGTCGCGCAGCTCGCCGGAGAACGGCGGCACCGACCACTCGGACGCGTCGGCGAGGACGACGTCGGTGTGCGAGAGCAGCAGGAGGGACGGGCCGTCGCCTCCGGGGATCCGGGCCACGAGGTTCGCGCGCTCGGGCACCTTCGCAAACAGCTCGCAGGCGACGCCGCTCGCCTCCAGGTACTCGCGCAGCAACTCCGCCGCGGCCGTCTCGTTGCCGGGCGGATTCGTCGTGTCGACGCGGATCAGGCGCTGGAGAAGGTCGGTGACCTCGTCGCGGAGCGTGGCCGTGCTCAACAGCGAGTCCCGAGGACGAGGACGTACTCGCGCTCGAGGACACCCGAGGCGAGGTGCTCGAGATAGACCTGCCGGGCGTGCGCGCGCACCTCGTCGGTCTGTTCCGCGAGCCACGTGCGAAGCGGCGGCATCGACGTCGAGGCGAGCTCCCACAACGCCTCGCCCGAATCCGCCTCGATGCGCCACTCGCCGGTCTGCAGCTCGAGCTCGAACGCATCGCCGAGCAAGGCGCGAACGTACTCCTCCCGCGCCCACTCTCGCGCGTCGGCGCCTTCCGGGAACGTGCGCCCGGCCCGCTCGTTGACGTCCGACCACTCGTCCTTCGGCCAGGCGGTGAGCGCGAGCCGGCCGCCGGCACGGCAGACACGCGTGAGTTCGGCCGCCGCGCGCTCGTGGTCGGCCGCGAAGATCGCGCCGAACGCGGACGCCACCGCGTCGAACTCGCCGTCCGCGTAGGGCAGCTCCTGGCAGTCGCCCTCGTCGAACCGGATCGCGAGCCCTTCGGACTCCGCCGCGTGCCGCGCCTTCGCGAGCTGGTCGGCCGAGATGTCGATGCCGACGACGTCCGCTCCGGCCAGAGCCGCCCGCAGCGCCACGCCCCCCGTGCCGCAAGCGACGTCGAGCAGGCGCGAACCGGGGCCGACGGCGAGCGCGGCGACGACGCGGTCGTGGATCGGCGCGAAAGTCTCCGCGATGCGCTCGTAGCTGGCGCCACTCCAGAAGTCGGCCACAGACGCCGTCACGCGGCGGAGCATACTGAGGTCATGGGCGACCTCTTCTCCGACGCCGCGGACGCCCGCGCCGGGGACGTTGCGCCGCTGGCGCAGCGGCTGCGGCCGGCGACCCTCGCCGAGTTCGTCGGTCAGGGCCACGTTCTCGGCGAAGGGTCGGCGCTGCGGCGCGCGATCGAGGAGGACCGCGTCCACTCCTCGATCCTCTACGGACCTCCCGGCAGCGGCAAGACGACGCTCGCGCGAATCGTCGCGGCCTCGACCGGCGCCGCCTTCGAGGAGCTGTCGGCGGTGTCGGCGACCGTGAAGGACGTGCGGGAGGTGCTCGCGCGGGCCCGCGAGCGGCTCGGCACGAGCGGGCGACGCACGATCCTCTTCCTCGACGAGATCCACCGCTTCAACAAGGCGCAGCAGGACGCGCTCCTGCCGGGCGTCGAGTCCGGGCTCGTGACGCTGATCGGAGCGACGACCGAGAACCCGTACTACGAGGTCAACTCCGCGCTCATCTCCCGCACCCAGGTGTACGAGCTCGAGCCGCTCGCGGAGGAGGACCTCGCCGAGATCGTCCGGCGCGGGACGACGGAGCTCGGCACGGGGCTGGACGACGAGCTCGTCGAGCTCGTGGCGCGCCGGTCCGGAGGCGACGCGCGCTCGGCCCTCAACATCCTCGAGCTCGCGGCGGAGACGGCGAAGGCGGAGGGATCGGCGGTCACCGAAGCGCACGTCGAAGACGCGGCGCGCAAGCCGCCGCTCGTCTACGACAAGGCCGGCGACGCGCACTACGACTACACCTCCGCCTTCATCAAGTCGATGCGGGGGAGCGACGCCGACGCAGCCGTCTACTACCTCGCCGCGATGCTGGAAGGCGGCGAGGATGCACGCTTCGTCGCACGCCGCATGATCGTGCTCGCCTCCGAGGACATCGGCAACGCGGATCCACGGGCGTTGCTCGTCGCGGTCGCGGCGGCGCAGGCCGTGGAGCACGTCGGGCTTCCCGAGGCGCGCCTCAACCTGGCCCAGGCCGCGATCTACCTCGCCCGCGCGCCGAAGTCGAACGCGAGCTACCTCGCCCTGAACCGAGCGACGGCGGACGTCGAGGAGCGCGGCACCGCGCGGCCGCCGAAGGCGCTGCGCGACGGCTCCTGGTACGGCCGGAAGCTCGGGCACGGCGAGGGCTACGTCTACCCGCACGACGATCCCGCGGGGTTCGAGACGAGCTATCTCCCGGAGGAGCTCGAAGGCCGGCGCTACTACGAGCCGTCCGGCTCGGGCGAGGAGAGCTCGGACGAGAACGCCTCGTAGGCAACCTTCCCGAAGACGCAGAAGACGACAACCGCGAGCGCCCTCGGCGCGAATCTCCGCGCTTCCTCGACCATGATCCGCGCGCACTCGGGGAGCCCGAAGCCTCCGACTCCCGTGCCGAAGGCGGGCAGGGCGAGCGAGCGGCAGCCGAGCTCGTCTGCGAGAGCGAGACACGAGTGCGTCGTCCGGCGGACGAGGTCGGCGCTCGTCCGCAGGTCCTGTCCCATGACCGCGCCGTGGACGACGTGGCGCGCCCGGAGGTTTCCCGCGGTCGTCGCGATCGCGGCGCCGAGCTCGATCGGCCCCTGCGCCATCGCCTCCCGCTCGATCACCTCACCACCCGCAGCTTTCAGCGCGCCGGCCACGCCCGCCCCCATCCAGAGGTGATCGTTCGCGGCGTTGGCGATCGCATCCGCCTCGACTTCGGCTATGTCGCCTTCCCGAACCTGGAGCTCGAGCACTAGAGGATGCGGGCGCCGAGCGCCGAGGCGACCAGCTCGACGGCGAGCTGGCCGGTCGCATTCTCGCGGTCGAGGATCGGGTTGACCTCCACGACGTCCAGCGAGTCGAGCAGACCCGACTCCGCCACAGTCTCCATCGCGAGATGCGCCTCGCGGTACGAGAGCCCGCCGCGCACCGGAGTGCCGACCCCGGGCGCGTAGTCGGGGTCGACCACGTCCATGTCGAGCGAGACGTGGAGGAAGGCGCCGCCCGCCGCCTGCGCAAGCGCTTCCCGCAGGCAGGGCTCGACCCCGATCCGGTCGACCTCGCTCATCGTGAAGACCTTCGCGCCGAGCCGCCCCAGGAGCTCCCGCTCCCCATCGTCGAGCGAGCGGACGCCGACGAGCGCGATCTTCTGCGGATCGACCGCGGGCAACGGCCAGCCGTCGCGCTGGAACGAGTCCCCGGCCAACCCGAGCGCCGCCGCGAGCACCATCCCGTGGACGTTGCCGCTCGGCGAGGTCGCCGGCGTGTTCACGTCGCCGTGCGCGTCGACCCAGACGACGCCGCCCACGCCGCCCCGAGCCTTGGCCATCCCGACGAGCGAGCCGAGCGCGACGGAGTGATCGCCGCCGAGGACGAGCGGCACGGCCCCACGACCGGCGGCATCCGCGACGAGCCCGGAGAGCCGGTCGCAGAGATCGAGGATCTGAGCGAGGTAGCGGGCGCTCTCGTCGCCCATCGCCGCCGTCTCCACGACGGGAGAGATGACGTTGCCTGCGTCGGAGACCCGCACGCCGAGCTTCTCCGAGAGCTGCTGCTCGAGACCCGCGTAGCGGATCGCCGACGGCCCCATGTCGACACCCCGCCGCCCGGCGCCCAGGTCGAGCGTCGCCCCGATCACGGCGATCTCGCGGGAGGCCTCCTCGACGCTCACGACGCGGAGGCTAACGGGAAGAAAGGTGGCGAGGGCCGGACTCGAACCGGCGACACCCCGGTTTTCAGCCGAGTGCTCTACCAGCTGAGCTACCTCGCCCTGGCGGTCGGTCAGTGTAGCCGGGCCCTCGACCGGGAGCGCAGGGGCCACGCCGGATCGACGCTACAGTGGACGTGCGCGATTTGTCGCAAAGAGCGGGCTTTCGCCCGCGGGGGTCTTGATCCGTCCGGGGCCGGTTTTTAGCTTCTCGGCACGGGTCTGTCACGCGTCCAGGGGAGGACACAAACAACATGAGCACCATTGCCGCGACGCTCCGAGGCGAGGGCTGGCTGGAGCGCTACTTCGGCTTTGCCGCGCGAGGCACGACGTTCGCGCGGGACACGATGGCCGGCGTCACGACGTTCGTCGTGATGTCGTACATCATCTTCGTCAACCCGATCATCCTGACCGGGGTCACGCATCCGCCGCTCGGCAAGCCGCTCGTCTTCGGAGCGGTTCTGACGAGCACCTGTCTCGTCGCCGGCGTCATGTCGATCCTCATGGGGCTGACGACGAACTACGCCTACGCGATCGCGCCGGGCATGGGCCTCAACGCGGTCGTCGCGTACGGCCTCGTGGCGAGCGGCAAGGCGAGCTTTCCCGAGGCGATGGGGCTCGTGGTGCTCGAGGGCGTCGCGATGGTCCTGCTGGCCGTGACCGGCCTGCGCGAGCTGATCTTCAAGGCGATCCCGCTCGAGCTGAAGAAGGCGATCGCGATCGGAATCGGCCTGTTCATCGCCTTCATCGGCCTCTACAACTCCGGGATCATCCAGTCGCTGCCGGCGAGCGCCGGCCAGCCGGTGACGCTCGGGAGCTTCACGACCTGGCCGATCTTCGTCACGATCTTCGGCATCGTCTTCACGTTCGCGCTGCGGGCGATCCGCTTCCGCGGCGACCTCATCGTGGGCATCGTCGGGACGACCGTCGTGGCGACGATCATCAACTCGTCCGTCGCGAACCACCGCGTGTTCGGCACGGCGGGCCCGGCCTACTGGCCCGGCTGGCACCACCTCTATGCACGGCCCGACTTCTCGCTGCTCGGGAACATCAGCCTCCACTCGTTCTCGAACACGCAGCTCGGCGTCATCGCCTCGCTCGTCTGGGTCTTCTCGCTCTTCCTGAGCGACTTCTTCGACTTCTCCGGAACGGCGATCGGCGTCGGCAAGCAGGCGGGCTACGTCGACCAGGACGGCAACATCCCGAAGTTCAAGAAGGCGCTGATCGTGGACGGTGCCGCCGCCATGGCCGGCGGCTTCGCCTCGTCCTCGTCGGCGACGACCTTCATCGAGTCGGGATCGGGCGTCGCGGCTGGCGGCCGCACCGGCTGGGTGGCCATCGTGGCCGGGCTCCTCTTCTTCCCGTTCATGTTCATCTCGCCTCTGATCGGGATGGTTCCGGCGCAGGCGACCGCGGCCGCGCTCGTCGTGGTCGGGTGGCTGATGATCTCGACGCTGACGGAGATGGAGGGCGAGGCCGAGGGTCGGGCCGCGTCGAAGCTCGCCGGTATCGACTTCCACGATCTCGCGATCGGGCTCTCTGCGGCGCTCGCGATCATGATCATGCCGTTCACGTACTCGATCACGAACGGGATCGGCTTCGGCTTCATCACGTACACGGTGATCTGCGCCGCGCGGCGCGAGTGGAAGCGGATCCACCCGTTCATGTGGGTCGTGACCGCGGCGTTCGTCCTGTACTTCCTCGTGCCGCTTCTCCAGCAGCACGTCAGCTGGTTCGGCGGGCACATCTAGAAGCGACCGACAAGAAGAGGCCCCCGTGTACGCTTGCGCGTTCTCGGGGGCCTCGGGTCGTTCGGACCGGTGCGACCGTGTCGCGGACGACCGTTGCCCTGACCCTATCGCCTCTTCGCCCGCAGCGCCGTCGCCGGCTCGGCCGAAAACTCCGCAAATTCCGTGAAGCCACGCCGCCCGAGCTCCCGGCGCAGCCGCTCGGGCGCGACGTAGATCGGCGTCTCGCTTCCCCTCGAGAAGGAGAGGACGAGCGTGCCGCCCGGAGCCGTGACACGCGCCAGCTCGTTGGAGAACGGGATCATGTTCGAGAGCACGACGAGCTCGAAGGCGCCGTCCGGAGAGGCGAGCGCCGAGGCGTCGCCGACCTCGAAGCGCACACGTCCGGCGAGCTCGGACGACAGGCGGCGGCCGGCCTCCTCGATCATCGCCGGGCTGAGGTCGATCCCGACGATGTCGGCCGCGGGATAGCGCTCGGCCAGCGCCAGGGCGACGACACCGGTTCCCGTGCCGAGATCGAGGACGCGTCCGGGCGGCGGCACGTCCGCGAGCGCGAGGTCGAGCGCCCAGAGGTGGTGCGGCCCGATCCGCGTGCCCCACGTGGGCGCGAGCCCGTCGAACATCGTGCGCAGCGGCCGGCGCAGGAGCCGCCAGAGCGCAGGGCGTCGCACGACCGCGTCGGTGACGAGCCGCGCGAACCGCTGCCCGTCGATCACCGTACCGCGAGGTCGATGACGATCTCGCCTCCCTCCTCCACGCGCAGCAGCTGGGCCGCGCTCCCCCTCGAGACCGCGAGGGCGAGGCTCCCGTAACTGTCCTCGTAGAGGATGAGCGACCCGCGCGGCGCATCCGCGAACGTGCGCGCGGCCACTGCGTAGAACCGCTCGCCACGGCTCGTGAGCTCGACACGCGTGCCGGCGGCGAGCTCCGGCCGGTCGAGGTGCTCTCGCCGCAGGTTGAGGGCGACGTTGCCGAAGCGGTCGACGACGAGAGCGACGGCGCGGATCCGGTTCTGTCCCACCTCCGGCTCCGGAAGCTCGACACGCACGAGCTCGCCCGGATCGACCGGCGGCCCGAGCTCCTCGAGCGCCACCCCGGCGGCGAGGTGGGCCGCGGCCGGAGCGAACAGGTCCCGGCCGTGGAAGGTGCGGGACACCGGCTGCAGCGAGTAGTCCGCGTTCGCGAGCTCGTGCGCCGCGGCGACGCCGCCGAAGCGGTCGGCCGCCGGGAGCAGGAGGCCGTTGTCGGGGCCGACGTACAGCCGGCCCTCGCCGTCGCGCAGGGCGAGCGCCCGCCTGCCGCTCCCAACCCCGGGATCCACGACGGCGAGATGCACGCCGGCGGGCATGTAGCCGAGCGTGTTCGCCAGCACGAGCGCTCCCTGCAGCACGTGTCCCGGGCGAACGCCGTGCGTGATGTCGATGACGCGCGCCCCGGGCGCGATCTTCGCGATCACCCCGTGACAGGTGCCGACGAAGTCGTCCTGCAGCCCGAAGTCGGTCAGGAAGGTGATGACCACGAGAGGGAACGTAATGCCTCGACGAGGCCTTCGAGATCGTGATCGGCGGCGACCGCGACGACGTCGAGCCCGGCCGCCTGCGCCTCGGCCTCGGTCTGGGGGCCGATGGCGACGACGGGCACGCGCGCGCCCGTCGCCGCGAGCGCCCGGGCGGCCGAGCCGGACATCAGGAGGGCGACGTCGACCTCCGGGACCTCCGGCCGTAGCTCGATCGTGCGGTACAGAGGCAGGAAGTCGGCGTCGAGGACGTCCCGGCGCGCGCCCTCCGCGGCCGCGAGCAGCAGCGTTCCCTCCGGCAGCTCGCCGCGCAGCCCTTCCTGCGTGTGGGTCGCGGCGACGAGATCCACGTGCAGCCCGTGGGATCGCAGCGCCTCGGCGGTCGCGGGGCCGATCGCCGCGATCCGGTTCGCGGTGACGCCGCGGCGCGCGAGCTCGTGTGCCCCGTTGCGGCTCGTGACGACGAGCCAGTCGTACTCGCGAGCGTCGACAGGGCCGTCGCCCAGCGGCTCGACATGGATCAGCTCGCAGAAGAGCGCCTCGTGCCCGAGGGCCTCGACTCGGACGACGAGCTCCTCACGCGTGACGAGTACTCGCACCCACCAACTCCTCGCCCAGCGTCTCCGGATCGGTCCCGGTCCGGCGTTCGAGCCACGACCCGTCCTCCGCCGCGACGAGCCCCGTTAGCGTCGAGCCGTCGTGGTGCGCGGCGACGGGCGCGAGGCAGCCGCCGCCCACGACCGCCACGACGGCGCGCTCCGCCTCGACGCGCTCCCGCGTCTCGGGATCGTCGGCGGCCGCCACGAAGGCCTCGTCCCCGGCCCGCACCTGAAGGGCGAGCGCGCCCTGCCCGGCCTCGGGAAGCATCATCTCCGGCTCGAAGCGGTGGCCGATCTCGCGACCGAGCCCGAGCCGGTCGAGCCCGCACGCCGCGAGCACGATCGCGTCGAGACCGCGCTCCACCCGCTTCCGCAGACGCGTGTCGATGTTGCCGCGCAGCGGCTCGATCGACAGCGTCGGATCCAGCGCGAGCAATTGGGCCTTCCGCCGCACCGACGCGGTGCCGATTCGCATCCCGGGCCGCAGCTCCGTCGCCCCGCACAGTGCGTCCCGGGGATCCTCCCGAGGGAGGTAGGCGCCGATCGCCAGCCCGTCCGGGTTCGTCGCCGTCAGGTCCTTCGCCGAGTGGACGGCGACGTCGATCCGCCGCTCGAGCAGCGCCTCCTCGATCTCCTTCACGAAGACGCCGCGGGAGCCGATCTCGCCGAACGGCCGCGAGCGGTCGCGGTCGCCTGCGGTCGTGATCGGCACGAGCGCAAGCTCGATGCCGGGCGCCCGCAGCGCCGAGAGCGCGCGCTCGGCCTGGGTGAGCGCGAGCCTACTGCCGCGACTGCCGACGCGGACGAGCACAGGTCAGTCGCCTCCGCACGGGCGGCGCGCAACCGGCACCACCGCGCGGCCGGACTCGAATGAACGCCGTGGGCACCTGGAGCGGCAGAGGGCGACCCGTTGCCGGTTTGACCTTCAGCGCTCGTCCTCGCCGAGACCGAAGAGGTGCCGCACCGCCTCAGCATAGAGGACCCCATCGGCTGCCGCGGCTGCCTGCTTCATGCGCACTGTCGGCAGATGGAGAAGCTTGTTCACGATCTGGGCGGTCACCGCCTCGACGGCCTTCCGCTGGCTGTCGTCGAGCCGCTGGAGGAGGGCTTCCGCCTTCTGCAGCTCGGCCTCGCGGATCTCCTCGGCGCGCGCCCGCAGCGACGCGATCGCGGGCACGACGTCGAGCGACGCGTGCCACTCGTGGAACTTCTCCGCCTCCGCCGCGACGATCGCCTCGGCACGCTCGGCCTCGCGGCGCCGCAGGGAGAGCGTCTCGACCACGATCTGCTCGAGGTCGTCGATGTCGTAGAGGTAGCAGCCGTCCAGCTCGCCGATCGCGGGGTCGAGGTCGCGCGGGACGGCGAGGTCGACGAGCAGGAGGCGGCGCCCGCGCCGGGCCCGCAGCGCAGCCGCAACCGTCTCCGCCTCGAGCACGAGCCCGGCCGCGTTCGTCGACGCGATGACCACGTCGACCGCAGCGAGCTGCTCGGCGATCCGCTCGCGCTCCGTCCTGGAGTTTGCGACGAGCGTGATCTCGGCGCCGCGGCTGCGGAGATTCCGGGCGGCTTGCTCGCTCACCTTTCCCGCGCCGAGCAGGAGGATGGCGCGACCCTCGAGGCTTCCGAACACCTGCTCCGCGAGGGCTGCCGCAGCCGCCGAGACCGAGGCGGGGCTCTCGCCGACCGCGGTCTGGGCCCGCACCTTCCGGCCCGCGTGCAGCGCCTGCCGGAAGACCCGGTCGAGCAGCGGCCCGGTCGTCCCGAGCTCGTGCGCGAGCCGCACCTGCCCGAGGATCTCGCCCTCACCGGGGACGAGGGAGTCGAGGCCCGCCGCGACGCGGAAGAGGTGGTGGGCCGCAGCCCTGTCCTGCAGCCGGTACAGCGCCGGCTCGACCTCGGGGCCGAGCGACGCGAGCGCGGCGACCGCATCCCGCTCGGCCGCGTCGGCGCCCTCGGCGGCGACGTAGAGCTCGGTGCGGTTGCAGGTCGAGAGGCAGGCCGCCTCACGTCCGGGCTGCGCCAGCCGTGCCGCGAGCGCCTGCGCCTCCTCCCGGCCCAACGCGACCTGCTCACGCAGCTCGACCGGCGCATGGTGGTGGGAGGTGCCGACGAGGACGAGGCGCATCACGCGAAATGGGTGGCGGGCAGGGCGAGTCGTACGACGACGACGAGGGCGAAGCCGGCGAGGGCGAGATAGGCGGCGCGCCGGCCGGTCCAGCCGCCGAGCAGACGCAGGCCGAGGTAGGCGCACCAGACGAACCAGGTGGCGGCGGTCACGGCGATGAGCGCGTCGAGCCGCTCGCCCCGCGCCACGAGGCGGACGAGACCGACGACGACGCCGAGCGTCAGGAGCGGGACCGACCAGACGACCGTCCGCAGTGCGAGCGAGTCGAGCGTCGCGAGCGCCGGCATCTGCCGGCGGAGGATCGTCGCCGGGCGCGTCTGCAGCCGCCGCTCCTGCCAGATGTAGAGGCCGGAGAGCGCAGCGGCGAGCGTGAATCCCGCGAACGCCGCGAGCACGAGCCCGACGTGGACGACGAGGAAGAGGTTCGAGTAGTGGCTCGCGCTCCCGATGCCCGTCCCGCCGCCGGCGCGGGCGACGACGAGCAACACCACGGCGAGCGGCATCACGACGAGCCCGAGCAGCCGGAACGGCCTGCGGCAGCCCCAGATGAGGTACGCCGAGACGACGAGCCAGACGAAGAGGTCGAGCGACGAGGCCCACGTCCCCCACGGGAAGCCGTCGTCGCGCGCCGCCTGCACCGCGAGCAGCGCGGTCTGCGCGAGCCAGCCGAGCCGGACGCCCCAGGTGGCGGCACGTCCTGCGCGCCCGGGCCGCCTCACGTCGCCGAAGTAGCCGACGGCCGCTTCCCCGTAGAGAAGGAGCGCGGGCCAGAAGAGCAACTCAGCCAACCTGCGCGGTCTCCCGCGGCGCCTCTTCCGCTTCGTCCTCCGGCACACGGCCGGCGAGCTCGTCCACCTCGCGCTCGAGGCGCTGCAGCTTGAGCGCCATGATCAGGACGTAGACGAGCACGACGGCGAAGACGACGCAGTATGCGGCGGTCACGTACTTCTCGCTGGTGGTCACGCGAGCACCTCCCTCAATCGACGTAGCCGCAGGTCGAGCCGCTTGCCGCTGAGCTCGACCCTGTAGAGGGTGTACGCGAGAACGAGCATGGCGGACTGCGCGAGGCAGTACGTGGCGAGGATCCAGCCGCCGAAGTTCGGGCCGTGGAGCGTGAAGACGACGGGGTGGATGAGGTTCTTGGCGAGCCGGATGGCGGCGAAGCTGACGGGGATCAGGACGACGCCGAAGAGCGCGTACACCGCGCTCAGGTTCGCGCGTTGCGGCCCGGGGTCGACCGAGAAGCGAAGCATGAAGTAGGCGCAGTAGAAGAGGAAGAGGACGAGGAAGAGCACGAGCTGGTCCTCGCTCCACAGCCACCAGTGCCCCCACGAGATCTTGGCCCAGATCGAGCCCGTGAGCAGCACGAGCGTCCCGAAGATCAATCCCTGGTGGACGCAGACGTAGCTCTGGAGATCGGCGCGGGGGTCGCGCTTCCAGAGGTGCCGGAGCGCGTTCCAGGCGGCGCCGGCGAAGCAGGCGTAGGCCGTGATCGCGATCGAGACGTGGAAGTAGAAGATCCGCTGCGAGAAGCCCTGGTTCGCGTCGTCCGGCGCCACGAAGAAGACGAACACGAGCGCGGTGGTCACGAGCACGAGCGAGCCGGCGGCGAGCGCCGGCAGGGAGATGCGAGTCCGACCCACGGCAGGGATTGTCGCAGCAGCAGGGCTCATTCGGCCACGACGTACTCGAACGACGCCCAGCAGACGACGGCAAAGAGGAGGTCGTAGAGGGCCAGGAAGCCGAGGTAGCGGCCGGGCGACGCGACGACGCTCGCGCCGACCGCTCCGACCACGATCGGAATCGCGAGCGGCAGGAAGAGCAACGGCAGGATCAGGTCGCGCGCGCGGGTGGCGACCGCCATCGCGCCGAGGAACGTCCCGACGCCGCAGATCCCGAGGTTGGCGAGCGCGACCGCGGCCACCGTGGCGCCGCTCACGTGGTGGAAGAAGAGCGCGTAGAGCGGGAGCGCCACGACCTCGGCGGCGGCGAGGAAGGCGAGGGTCGCGACCGACTTCGCGAGCCAGATGGCGCTCCGGTCGCACGGCGCGAGAACGAGCCCGTCCATCGTCCCCTGCTCGCGTTCCGGCACGAAGGCGCGCCCGAGCCCGAGCAGCGCCGTGAACAGGATCGCCACCCAGAGCAGCCCGCTCGTCTCGAGCCTCGTCGGCGTCCCGGGGAGCGCGAAGTGGAAGACGACGAAGACCGCCGCGACGAAGAGGAGCATCGCCGGCAGCGTGTCGCGAGCCCTCAGCTCCAGCAGGAGATCCTTGCGCGCCAGCGC
>DATCYP010000025.1:0-2444 GCA_036526375.1 Gaiellaceae bacterium
GGCGCACATTCTGCCGGTGCGCGAGGACGGGTCGCTGCCGGGTCTAGCTCAGGATGCGGATCGCGAGGTCGACCGGGCAGCCCCGCTGCACGAGCGCGATCGCGTCGTGGAGATCGACGTCGAACCGGGCGCCGAGCACGATGGCATCGTCTCCGGGGAAGCCCACCCGCATCAGCTCGCTGGTGCGCCACCGCTCGACGCGCTCAGCTTCGCTTTCGACGATGTCGGTGTCGGCCGCAGGCATCCGCAATCTCCGTAACTCATGTTCGGATTTCAGCGCGAATCGGATCTCCCCCTCCGGGGGGATTTGTTCAGTACTACTGGACGGACGCGGCGCCGAGCAGATGGCGCACGGAGGCGAAGAAGTCCGGTTGCGGGTCCACGCGGTAGTCGGGCCCCAGCTCCAGCAGCTTCGAGCCCAGCGACGTGACGAGATCGACGTAGACAGGCGCCTCGCCGGGGAAGTCGCGCACCACGCCGGCGAGCTCGCGGATCACGCCTGCGGGCGCGCTCCGGGCGTCCACCTTCAGCCGCACCTCGCGCCGCTCCGGCACGGCCTCGAAGCGTGACACCTCGAGCGCGACGAGCTTCGTCTCCCCCTGCTGCTTGTGGTCGACGCGTCCCTTGACGATGAGGACGGCATCCTCGACGAGCAGCTCGCGCGCCGCGGCGTACGTCGAGTTGAAGACGACGACCTCGACCGAGCCGGTCAGGTCCTCGAGCTGGACGAAGGCCATCGGCTCGCCCTTCTTCGTCATGGTCGAGCGCAGCGAGGCGACCATCCCGCCCGCGAGAACCGTCTCGCCTTCGCGGCGCCGCTCGAGCTCGACGAGGGTGCAGTCGGTGCGCCGCCGCAGCTGGTCGCGGATCGCGCCGAGCGGATGCTCGGAGACGTAGAGGCCGAGGCTCTCCTTCTCGAGCCGCAGCAGGTCGGCCTTCTCGAACTCCTCCACCGGAACCGTCGCGTGGTGCCGGGCCGTCGTCGCGGGCTCTTCGCCGAGGTCGAAGATCGACGCCTGGCCGAGGAGCCTGTCCTGCTGCTGCTTCTGCCCGTACGAGAGCGCGTCCTCGAGGACGTGGAGCATCCCCTTGCGGGACGCGCCGGTCGAGTCGAGCGCGCCGCAGCTGACGAGCGACTCGAGCGAGCGCTTGTTCGCGACGCCGGGATCGACCCGCTCGGTGAAGTCCCAGATCGACGTGAAGGGCCCGCCCTCCTCGCGCGCGGCGACGATCGCGCGGCACGTGGCCTCGCCGACGTTCTTCACCGCGTTGAGGCCGAAGCGGATCTTCCCCTCGACGACGGCGAAGTCGACCTGCGATTCGTTGACGTCGGGCGGCAGCACGTCGATCCCCAGCTCGTCGCAGGCCGCGACGTAGAACGGGACCTTGTCCTTCGTGTTCATGACGGACGAGATGAGGGCGGCCATGTACTCCCGCGCGTGGTTGGCGCGCAGCCAGGCGGTGCGGTAGGCGATCAGCGCGTAACAGGCGGCGTGCGACTTGTTGAAGGAGTAGTCCTGCGCCTGCTCCATGTCGGCCCAGAGCTGCTGGGCGACGCCGGCGGCCGTGCCGGAGGCGGCGCAGCCCTCGAGGAACTTCGTCTTCAGGGAAGCCATGAGCGAATGGATCTTCTTGCCGATCGCCTTGCGGAGATCGTCGGCCTCCGCGGGCGAGAACCCGGCGATCTGCTTGGCGATCTCCATGTACTGCTCCTGGTAGATGCAGATGCCGAACGTGGAGGCCGTGATCGCCTTCAGCCGCGCGTCGGGATAGGTGACCGTTTCCTGCCGGTTCTTGCGGCGCGCGTAGTCGGGGATGTACCGCATCGGCCCCGGCCGGTAGAGCGCGACGAGTGCGATCAGGTCCTCGAAGTTCGTGGGCTTGACCTGCCGCAACGCCTCGCGCATCCCCGACCCCTCGAACTGGAACACGCCGATCGCCTCGCCGCGCGCGAGCATCTCGTACGTCTTCCGGTCGTCGAGCGGGATCGAGCCGATGTCCGCGACGCCGGCGAGCTCACAGGCCTTGTCGATCACGTCGAGGTTGCGCAGGCCGAGGAAGTCGATCTTCAAGAGGCCGATCGTCTCGATCACCGTCCCGGAGAACTGCGTCACGACCTCCTGGTCGGCGCCCTTCTGCTGCAGCGGAACGAGGTTCATGAGCGGCTCGGCGCCGATCACGACCGCGGCCGCGTGGATGCCGTCCTGACGCGTCAGGCCCTCGAGCGGCTGCGCGAGGTCGACGATCTCCTTGGCCGCCGGGTCGGAGTCGTACGCCTGCTTCAGCTCGCCGCCGGGCTTCAGGCACTCCGCGAGCGTCTGGCCCGGACCTTCCGGGATGAGCTTCGCGATCCGGTCGACGACGCCGTACGGATGCTCGAGCACGCGGCCCGCGTCACGCACCGCGGCCCGCGCGGCCATCGTCCCGAACGTGATGATCTGCGC
>DATCYP010000026.1:0-13732 GCA_036526375.1 Gaiellaceae bacterium
ACGAGCTCGAACAGGTCGAGGATCGTCTCCCGCTCGCGGAAGCAGTACCAGAACATCGAGATCGCCCCGAGCTCGAGGGCCGACGTGCCGAGGAAGACGAGATGCGAGTGGATCCGGTTCAGCTCGCAGAGGAGCATCCGCATCCACTTGGCCTTCGTGGGCGCCTCCAGCTCGAGCAGCTGCTCGACCGCGAGGACGTAGACGAGCTCGTTGTTCTGGTAGCCGACGTAGTCGATCCGCTCGGGGAAGGTGACGCCCTTCCAGTACGTCTTCGACTCCATCGACTTCTCGAAGCCGGTGTGGAGGTAGCCGACCACGGCCTCGACGCCCACGACCTCCTCGCCGTGGAGGTCGACGATCAGGCGCAGGACGCCGTGGGTCGACGGGTGGTTGGGGCCGAAGTTGACCTGGAGGACGTCCTCGCTCGAGCGCAGCTCCTCGGGGACGTCGAGGATCGTCGGGACCCGCGAGGGGATCCGCGAGCCCTCGTAGGTCTTCGTATCCCTGACGACGGTGCTCATTGCTCGTCGCTGAAGCGGACGGGCTCGCCGCCGATCGGGTAGTCCTTGCGCAGCGGGTGGCCCTCCCAGTCCTCCGGCATGAGCAGCCGCTCTAGGTTCGGGTGGCCGTCGAAGACGATGCCCATCAGGTCGAACTGCTCCCGCTCGTGCCAGTCGCAGGTCGGCCAGACCGAGACGACGCTCGGCACGTGCTCGTCCTCGTCGACCCAGCACTGGAGCCGTGCGCGCGGGGCGCCTCGCCGCAGCGCGAGCAGGTGGTAGCTGACGGAGAAGCGCTTGGGCTTGATCTCCGGCAGGACCTGCAGCCCCTGCGTCATCGGGTGCATGAGGTCTCGGCCGCTCGCAGTGCCGATGTAGCCGGACACGCCCTTGCCGCCCCAGCCGAGGTAGTCCGTCGCCACGACGTCGACGCACACGTCGAAGCCGAGCTCGTCGCGAGCGTGCTCGCACGCCTTCCGGATCCGCTCCGTCTCGACCGTCACCGTCGGCATCTCGGGCCCCTCGCGGTGGGAGACGTAGCCCGGCACCCGCTGCCAGTCCGTCACGTCGCGACTCCGACGCGCTCGTATGCGGGCGGCACGCCGGCGAGGTGCGCCTCGTGCAGGCGGATGATCCCCTCCATCAGCGCCTCCGGCCGCGGCGGGCAGAACGGGACGTAGATGTCGACCGGAACGATCCGGTCGACGCCCTGGAGGATCGTGTAGTTGTTGAACATCCCGCCCGAGCTCGCGCAGACGCCCATCGCGATCACCCATTTCGGCTCGAGCATCTGGTCGTAGATCTGGCGCAGTGGCTCGGCCATCTTGTGTGCGACGCGACCCGAGACGATGAGCAGGTCGGCCTGGCGCGGCGAGGAGCGGAACGCCTCCATCCCGAAGCGCGCGATGTCGTAGCGCGCGGAGACGATCGACATCATCTCGATCGCGCAGCAGGCGAGCCCGAACGTGTCCGGCCACATCGACTTCGTCTGCGCCCAGCGCACGGCCTTCTCGAGCGTCGTGATCCCGAGCGCGCGCTCGAGCTCGTCGGCGCCCATCTCCTCCTCGAAGCGCGACGGGCCCTTGGTGGGCCAGAGAAGCCGCTCCGACTGGAGCCCGTAGTCGCGCAGGCGGGGCGTGTCGTCAGCCACCGGGCGTCACCAGTTCAGCGCGCCCTTCCGCCAGATGTAGACGTAGGCGACGAGGAGGATGAGGACGAAGAACGCGAGCTCCACGAAGCCGAACCAGCCCAGCGCGTGGAGCTGGACGGCGAGTGGATAGAGAAACACGATCTCGATGTCGAAGACGATGAAGAGCATCGCCGTCAGGTAGAAGCTGACGCTGAAGCGCTGGCGCGGCAACGGCCCCGTCGAGACCCCCGACTCGAACGGCACGGCCCGCGCGCGCGTGCGGCCAGCGGGTCTCTGCGAGAACCGGAACGACATCCACATCATCGAGGCGGGGATGACGAGCGCGAGGATCCCGTAGATCAGGAATGGCAGCCAGCTGTGCAGCATCTACGCGCGCCTCTCCTTACCCATTCGCGCCGTCGGAACCACCCACCGAATCGGTGACGTTACCAATGTCACCGACCCTGCACTTGGGGGTACCGGATCCTCGTAACGGTGCCTGCAGCGGCTGTTACAAAGTCGCGCCTCGACCGGGCGTCCGCGCGACCGGGCGAGCGCGAGGCACGTTGCTACGATGCGAAGCGAATGGAGATCCAGGAGCGCACCGAGAGCATCGTCTCGCTGACGCCTGCGGCGGCGGCGAAGGTCCGCGACCTGATGGCCACCGAGGAGGACGTCTCGGTGCTGCGGGTCGCGATCGAGGGCGGCGGCTGCTCGGGCTTCCAGTACGGCCTCGGCTTCGACCGCGGCGCCCAGGAGGGGGATCACGAGTTCGAGTGCGAGGGCGTCACGGTCGTCGTGGATCCCTTCAGCGCGCCGTACCTCATGGGCGCGCAGGTCGACTACCTCGAGACGATCCAGGAGGCCGGGTTCAAGATCGAGAACCCGAACGCCGTAGCCTCGTGCGGATGCGGCCACTCGTTCCAGGTGGCCGAGGGCGAGGCGCCCGAGGACGCAGCCGGCTGCGGATCCGGCTGCGCCCACTAGCGCCGCTGGTGTCAGCCCACTAGATCGAGGAAGCGCTGGTCCTCTCGGAGCGACGCGAAATCGTCGTCCTTCTGTGCGTTCTCCTTGAACTGCGGCCACGCCCCGACCGAGGTGCGAAGCGTCTCGAGCGCCTCGTCGCCACGCCCGAGCAGGCTCTGCATGCAGGCGATGTTGTAGAGGATCAGTGCGTTGCCGGGGAACTTCTCGAGCGCGACGTGGCACGCGGCGAGCGCTCCCTCGTAGTCCTGCTGGTTGTAGTGCTCGAAGAAGTCGGAGAGCTCGGCTCCGGGTGGAAGCCTGTACGCCTCGCCGCGCCGGCCGCCGACGGCGAGCACGATCGTCTCGTCGCTCGTCGCGACCGCCTTCCGCTTCGTGCTCGGCTGGACGAACACGACGGTCCCGTGCGGGGCGTCGACCTCCTCGCCGTCGAGCGTGAACACCGCGCTTCCCTGCACGACGACGTACAGCTCCTCCTGTCCGTCGGCGCCGGGTCCGAGCTCGTCGTGCTCCCCGATTACCTCCTCGCCGGCCTTGGCCTGGTAGGTAGCGCCGGCGCCGAAGGCGCCTATGTCGAGCGTGCGACGGAGGCGGATGAACACCCGGTCGTCGTCACCCTCGCGGCCCTCCTGGGGGAGCGAGAGAACGCGGTGAGAAGTCTCTGTGGTTGCCAATGCGGCCTCCTCGAAGTTCGGATCGGGAGCGCGACGGCGCGCAGCCGCGCCGTGCGGTCCTCGTGGATGAGCTGGGCGAAGTAGGGGTGTGTCGGGTACGTGGCGGGCCTCCCTCCTTGATGTCGAGTATCTTGATAGCGAGAGACTAGCAAGTGAGCTATCTTGACGTCAAGAGAAATTTGATGGAAACTCCGAACGTGCCCACAGCGAAGAAGAGCCGCGACCGGGACCACGTCGACGGCTTCCTCGACGAGATCGCCCCAGACCTCCCGGCCAGCCTCGATCTGACGGTCGAGGGGATCGTCGACCGGATCGGGGGCATCAACCACCGCATCAAGCGCATGCACAACGAGACGCTCGAGCAGCTCGGCCTGACCCTGAGCGACTGGCACGTGCTCACCGCGCTGCGCTGGTCGGGTGAGCCGTACCGCCGCAAGGCCGGCTGGCTGGCGCGTCGAGCCGACCTCACGAGCGGCGCCATGACGAGTCGCCTCGACGCGCTCGAGGCGGAGG
This sequence comes from Gaiellaceae bacterium, assembly GCA_036526375.1. Lineage (GTDB taxonomy): Bacteria > Actinomycetota > Thermoleophilia > Gaiellales > Gaiellaceae > Palsa-739. Next base: position 3,801 of record DATCYP010000026.1, read on the forward strand.
GTCTGGTACGGCGAGTCCGCGATCCCGAGGACCGGCGGAGCGTGCTCGTCGAGCTGACGGAGAAGGGCCGGGAGAAGCACGAGGAGGGGATGGTCATCCAGGCGCCGAAGGAGGCGCTGCTCGCCGAGGCGCTCACCGATCGTGAGAAGGAGCAGCTGAACTCGCTTCTGCGGCGCGTGATGATCACGCTCGAAGACCGGTATCCCGGCAGACACGACTAGAGTCGCCGCAGCTATGCGCGTTGCCGTCGTCGGATCCGGCCCGGCGGGTTTCTACGCCGCCGGCGCGCTGCTGTCCGCCGATCCGCCCGCGGAGGTCGACATGATCGAGCGGCTCCCGACGCCGTGGGGACTCGTCCGGCTCGGAGTGGCGCCGGACCACCCGAAGCTGAAGACCGTGTCGCGGGCGTTCGAGCGGATCGCCGACCAGCCGGGGTTCCGCTTCCTCGGCAACGTGGAGGTCGGCCGTGATCTCCATCATTCCGACCTCGTCCGGCTGTACGACGCCGTCGTCTACGCGGTCGGTGCGCAGACGGACCGGCGGCTCGGCATCCCCGGCGAGGACCTGCCCGGCTCCTGGCCCGCCACCGCGTTCGTCGCCTGGTACAACGGCCATCCCGACTTCCAGCAGGTCGAGTTCGACCTCGACGTCGAGCGGGCGGTCGTGATCGGTGTCGGGAACGTCGCGCTCGACATCGCGCGGATGCTCGCGCTCACGCACGAGGAGCTGGCGCCGACCGACGCCACCGACGCCTCGATCGCCGCGATCGAGAGCTCCTCGATCCGTGAGATCGTCGTCGTCGGCCGGCGCGGGCCTGCGCAGGCGGCGTTCACGACGCCGGAGCTGCAGGAGATGGGCGAGCTCGCCGGCGCCGACGTCGTCGTGGACGCGGCCGACCTCGAGGGCGCGCAGCCGCAGAGCACGAACGCCGAGCGGAACCTCGCGGTACTCCAGGAGCTCGCGGCGCGCGAGCCCTCGGGCAAGCCGCGGCGGGTGATCTTCCGCTTCTTCCGCTCGCCGGTGGCGATCCTCGGTACCGAGCGGGTCGAGGGAATCGAGCTCGTTCGCAACGAGCTCGACGAGAACGAGCGTGCCGTTCCGACCGAGGAGCACGAGACCCTGCCGTGCGGGCTCGTCTTCCGCAGCGTCGGCTACCGCGGCGTGGAGCTGCCGGGCGTGGCCTTCGACGCGGGGAGCGGCACGATCCCGAACGAAGGCGGGCGCATCGAGCCTGGTGTCTACTGCGCCGGCTGGATCAAGCGCGGTCCGACCGGCGTGATCGGCACGAACAAGAAGGACGCGGTCGAGACGGTCGAGCTCCTGCTCGAGGACGCCGCCGCCGGCCGGCTCGAGCCGAAGCCCGACGCGAGCGCCGGCGCCGTCGACGCGCTGCTTGCCGAGCGCGGCATCCGGTGCGTCGAATACGCCGGCTGGACCGCCATCGACGAGGCCGAGCGCGCCGCCGGCGAGAAGTGCGGTCGGCCGCGGGTCAAGCTCTGCTCCTGGGACGACCTGCTCGAGGCGGCGGAGCGCATCACGAGCGGGTCCGCCTAGTCCCCCCGAACGGGGGACAGACGCTCCCGCAGCCGGGCCGATGGACCTGAAGTGGATCCCGTCGCCGTCGAATGCCTCCAGTGCGGAGCCACCCGCGTCGCACAGCGCGACCGTTTCAACCACTTCGAGACGCCCGAGTGCCCCGAGTGCGGCTACCTCGGCTGGGCGCCGGTGCTCGAGGTGAAGAAGACCGAGCGCCGCCCGCAGGCCGAGCGCGCCCGCGCCCAGCGCCGGCTCCCGTCGGTCGCCTAGCCCGCCGCCGCGCCGCCTCCCTTCCCTACACTCGTCCTCGTGGCCAAGGCCGAGGAACGACAGGAGCTCTGGGGAGGCGAGACGACGAAGGCCGTTGCGAACTTCCCGGTCTCGGGTGAGCCGATCCCGGCGCCGGTCGCGCGCTGGCTCGGGCGGATCAAGGGCGCGGCGGCCCGCGTCAACGCCGAGCTCGGCCTGCTCGACGCCGACAAGGCGGAGCGGATCTCGGCGGCTGCGGCCCGGATCGCGGACGGCGAGCTCGACGACCAGTTTCCGATCGACGTCTTCCAGACCGGCTCGGGCACGTCCTCGAACATGAACGCGAACGAGGTGATCGCGACGCTCGCCGGCGAGGACGTCCATGCGAACGACGACGTCAACATGGGCCAGTCGTCCAACGACGTCTTCCCGTCGGCCGTCCACCTCGCCGCGCTCGACGAGATCGTCAACGACCTCCTGCCGGCGCTGGAGGGCCTCGCTTCGTCGCTCGAGACGAAGGCGCGGGAGTTCGACGACGTCGTCAAGTCCGGAAGGACCCACTGGATGGACGCCGTCCCGGTCACGCTCGGCCAGGAGTTCGGCGGCTACGCCGCCCAGGTGCGTCAGGGTGTGGAGCGCGTGCGCGGCGCGCTGCCCCGCCTCGGGCAGATCCCGCTCGGGGGCACCGCGACCGGCACCGGGCTCAACACGCACCCGGAGTTCGCGGCGCGGGTTCGTGACCTGCTCGGGCGCGAGACCGGCCTCGAGATCGCGCCGCCGGCAGATCCGTTCGAGGCGCAGGCCGCGCGCGACGGGATCGTCGAGGCGTCGGGCACGCTGAAGACGGTCGCGGTCTCGCTCACGAAGATCGCCAACGACATCCGCTTCCTCGGCTCGGGCCCGCGCGCCGGCCTCGCCGAGATCGCGCTCCCGGAGCTCCAGAAGGGGAGCTCGATCATGCCCGGCAAGGTCAATCCGGTGATGCCGGAGGTCGTGACGCAGGTTGCGGCGCAGGTGATCGGCAACGACGCGGCGATCGCGGTCGGCGGCATGCAGGGGCACTTCGAGCTGAACGTCTTCGTGCCGCTTCTCGCCCGCAACATCCTCGACTCCGTGAAGCTCCTCGCGAGCGCATGCCGCCTCTTCACCGAGAAGTGCGTGGACGGGATCGAGGCGAATCGCGAGAACTGCGAGCGCTACGCCGAGCTGACCCTTTCGGCCGCGACGGCGCTCAACCCGTACATCGGCTACGACCGCGCGACCGAGATCGTCAAGGAGGCCGCCGCCTCGGGCCGCTCGCTCCGCGAGGTCGCGCGAGAGAGGGGAGTCGAGGACTCCGTGCTCGACGAGGCGCTCGACTACCGCCGCATGGCGAAGCCGCACGCATGAACACCGGCTAGTTCGGGAAGATACGAACGATGAGACGCCTCGCCCGGCTGCCGCTGCTCGCGGCGTTCGCGCTCCTGAGCCTGACGCCGGGGCTCGCCGGGGCTTCGGCTCTACGGAGCGGCGTCAACGGTTCGGTCAAACGCGGCCCGACGCAGCCTGCGTGCCAGATCGGAACTCCCTGCACGGCGCCGGTGGCGGGCGCCCGCATCACGTTCTCCCGGGGCGCCGTCGTGCGCCACGTCCGGACGAACAACCGCGGGCGCTACTCGATCCACCTTGCGCCCGGGAGGTACGCCGTCCGCGTCTCCGGCGCCCGCTTCGGCTACTCGCCGCGCGAGGTGACCGTTCGACGGGGCCAGATGTCGCGCTTGAACATCTACATCGACACCGGTCTGCGCTGAGCGAGCTGTTGCGGGGGCCGCGCGCGCGGCCCCCGCAAACAACGTCCGCTCTATCTACTACGGAGTGACCTGGCTGACGTGGGTGGCCCAGTTGCTGAGCGCCCCACGGGTGCCGCCGCAGGTCGGATCGGCGAAGTACGTCGCGTAGTCGCACGTCTGCTCGACGTCTTCGGAGGCGATCCAGATCGAGTTGCCCATCGGAGCGGCAGCTCCGTAGTCGCCCCAGCGCGGGCGACCCGCGCCGTACTTGACGTACTGCGTGAACCCGTCCCAGGCGCCTGCACCGGCATTGGCGATGTGGACGGGGCCGGCGCCGACGTTGGCGTCGATGCTCGTGAACGCGGCGCTCGGGTAGTTCGTGTCACCGGTGAGGGTGAACGCCATCACGCCGCGTCCGTTCTGGAGCACCCCGATCGCGGGATACGTGTAGTCGGTGTCCGAGGCGCCCAGCTGGCCCTGCACGACGACCTTGCCCGAGTTCGGGTTGACGACGTAGTAGGCGATGCCCGCGCGGTCGTGGCCGTCGACGGTGACCGCGGTGTCGAGGGCGCCCCACAGCTTCCCGTTCGCGTACATCACCTGCTGCATTCGCGAGTCGTTCGCGTTGAGGGAGTGGCTCTGGAACGTGCTGTTGTCGTGCGTGTTGATCCCCGCCACGGTCAGGTTGCACGTCGGATGGACCGTCGTGTCCGCAATGCAGTCGCCGAGCGGGTGGTTGCCCGTGGGCTGTCTAGCGAGCCCGGGCACGGCGTACTCGTCCACCGGGATGTCCCTGATCGTGCCGCTGAGGTCCGGCGTCGCCGTGTTCAGCGAGGCCGTGTTGGTCAGCGTCCACTGGAGGATGTCGGTGCTGGTTCCGTCGTCCGCGAACACGGCGCGCGAGCTCAGGAAGTACTCCGTGCCGTTGTTGTCGGTCGCGTAGTTGGCGCCGGCGGACTGGGCGGGCCACACCGTGAAGCCCGCGCCGTCAGGACCGGCCCCCAGCGTGTTGAAGTGGAGGAAGGTGCTGATGGTGCCGTCTGCGAGGCCCTGCTTCGAGAGCGCGTAGATCTGCGAGCCGAAGAAGCCCGGAGCCCCCGGCATGAGCGAGAACTCGTTCGTGGTGAGATAGATCCCGTTGGCGTCCGAGCCGATGTGCGGGTAGTCGCCGAGGCACGGGCCGTGGGCGAGCTGCCTGTTCAGGAAGCAGCCGTCGTCGGGCGTGCCCTGCGTCCCGTCGTCCTGCACCGGAATGCTGTAGATCGTCCAGGTTCCGGTCGGATCGCCCGTGTCGCTCACCGCGAGATCGAGATGGTCCGTCCCCGCGAAGGCGGACGTCCTGTTGAGGCGGTCGATGGTGAGCACGACCATGAAGAACCGGTTCACGCCGGCGTCGTAGATGCACGACGGATCGGTGATCTCCGGGCCGTCGCCGGTTCCCCCGACGCGGTCGATCGCCGCGGGGTAGCCGTAGAACGTGTTGAGGTCGACGGCGTTCCCACCGTTCAGCAGCGCGTTGCCGCTGGTGTCGTAGACCTGCGCCACGTCGTTCACGGTCTCGACCACGAAGCCGTTTCCCGCGCAGAGGCCCTGGTCGGGCGGCTCGACGGAGAACTGGTTCCCGCCGTTCGCGAAGCGCTGGTCGTGGAAGTTGAGGCCCTGCCAGTTCGCCCCGAGCTGGCCGTTCGCCTTGGCCATGGCACTCGACTTGATGGCGTGTCCGTTGCCCTTCACGGCGCCGGGCAGCGTGCGGTTCGTGCCCGCGGTTTCGCCGTCGCCGCCGCCGTTGCTCGCGTCGGATTCGGACAACGTCGCCGGATCGACCTCGTTCTGCAAGCCGGTCGGGACGGTCGACGCGGGCGCCGAGCCCGTGAGTGTTCCCGTGCCCACCTTGAACAGCGGGCTCTGCACGGCCCGCAGCGACGACGACGTCTTGGTCGCCGCCTTCGGGCCTGTTGCGGTGGCTGCCACAACCGCAAGTACGACAAGTGTCACGAGGACACCAATGGTCGCTTTGCGCAAGATACTTCCCCCTTCTTCGTCACACGCCGGCTCTGTTCGGTGCCGGAGCCGAACCCTCGGTTTGAACGTGGGGGAACCTACAACAGCACGCTCGCCGCTGCGCAACGTGGTGCGTGAAGATCCCTCGTCCGAGGGACTACCCGCGCTCTAGTAGGAGACTGCCCCGCGCCCCGTCGCAGCCGCGTGCTTCTGCTCGTCGGCGCGGTAGCTCGAGCGCACGAGCGGGCCGGAGAAGACCGAGCCGAAGCCCAGCGCCTCGCCCTGCTCGCGGAGCCAGCGGAACTCGTCGGGATGCACCCAGCGGTCGATGGGCGCGTGCTTCGCGCTCGGCTGGAGGTACTGGCCGATCGTGACGACGTCGACGCCGTTCGCCCGCAGGTCGCACATCGTCTCGACGACCTCGTCGTTCGCCTCGCCGAGCCCGACGATGATCCCGGACTTGGTGAGCACCGGGTAGTCCGCGATCTCCTTGGCGCGGCGCAGCAGCCGGAGCGCGCCGTCGTAGCTCGCCTTCGCGCCGCGCATCCGCGCGTGGAGGCGGCGGACCGTCTCGATGTTGTGGTTGAAGACGTCGGGACGCGCGGCGAGCACCGTCTGCAGCGCCTCCTCCTCGACGCCGAGGAAGTCGGGCGTCAGTACCTCGACGGAGGCCTCGGGCAGCTTCGCCTTGAGCGCGCGGATCGTCGCCGCGTAATGGCCGGCGCCGCGGTCGGGGACGTCGTCCCGGTCGACCGAGGTGACGACGACGTGCTTGAGCCGCATCTGCGCCGCGGCCTGGGCGAGCCGCAGCGGCTCGAGCGGATCCGGCGGCGCCTCGGGCCTGCCGGAGTGGACGTAGCAGTAGCGGCACGCGCGCGTGCAGGTGTCGCCGAGGATCTGGAAGGTCGCGGTGCCGCGGCCCCAGCACTCGGAGATGTTCGGGCAGCGCGCCTCCTCGCAGATCGTGTGCAGCGAGAGGCCGTGCACGAGCTTCTGGACCTCGAAGTACGAGCCGTCCTTCGACGGCGCTCGCACCTTCATCCACTCGGGCCGGCGGGGCCTCTCGGCGACGGGAAGCGATGACTTCATGCCCGCGTTCCAGTCTATGTGGCGTAGGGGAACCGACCGCTGCTAGCCTGAACCGGACTGAAGAGTCCGCTTACGTAGACGAAGAAGGAGACTGATGCCTCGCCATTCCACGAATCCCTGGGTCGTACTCGTCATCATCTGCCTCGCGCAGTTCATGGTCGTCCTCGACGCGACGATCGTGAACGTCGCCCTCCCGCATATCCAGTCTTCGCTCGGCTTCACGGAGGCGAGCCTGCAGTGGGTGATCAACGCGTACACGCTCGTCTTCGCCGGCTTCCTGCTGCTCGGCGGTCGCGCGGGCGACCTCTTGGGACGGAAGAGGCTCTTCCTCGTCGGTCTCGTCGTCTTCACCGCGGCCTCGCTGCTCGACGGGATCGCGAGCACCTCGGGCGAGCTGATCGGCTTCCGCGCGCTGCAGGGTCTCGGCGCCGCGCTGATCTCGCCGGCGGCGCTCTCGATCATCTCCACGACCTTCGCCGAGGGGAAGGAGCGCGCGCGGGCGCTCGGGGTCTGGGCCGCGATCGCCATCGGCGGCTCGGCCGTCGGCCTCGTACTGGGCGGCGCGCTCACGCAGTCGCTCTCGTGGCGGTGGATCTTCTTCGTCAACGTGCCGGTCGGCATCCTCACCTTCATCGCGGCCATGCGGCTCGTGCCGGAGTCGAAGGACGAGCACGCCCACCAGGGCTACGACCTCGCGGGTGCCGTCACCGTCACCGGCGGGCTGATGGCGCTCGTCTACGGGCTCGTCAACTCGGCGTCGCACGGCTGGAGCTCCACCTGGACGATCGCCTCGTTCGTCGCCGCCGTCGTGCTGCTCGCTGCCTTCGTCGTGATCGAGCAGCGTGCGGCGGAGCCGCTCGTCCGGCTCTCGATCTTCCGGGTGCGCTCGCTGCTCACGGCCAACCTGGCCATGTTCCTCGCCTTCTCGGGGATGTTCGCGATGTTCTTCTTCAACTCGCTCTACATCCAGAAGGTGCTCGGCTTCGGGCCGCTCAAGGCCGGCGTCTCGTTCCTGCCGTTCACGGCAGGCGTGATGATCTCGGCGGGTCTGGCCTCCGGGCTCGCGCCGCGCATCGGCGTTCGGCCCGTCGCCGCCGTCGGGATGGTGCTGACGGTCATCGGGATGATCCTGTTCGCCCGGATGCCGGTCGACGGCTCGTATGCGGTCGACGTCCTGCCGGGCATGATCGTCGGCTCGCTCGGGATGGGCGCCATCTTCATGCCGCTGACGCTCGTCGCCACGACCGGCCTCGAGGACGAGGACCAGGGACTCGCATCCGGCCTCTTCAACACGTCCCAGCAGGTCGGCGGTGCCCTCGGACTCGCTATCCTCACGACGATCGCGGCCGGCCACACGCACGGCGCATCGGCCGCCGCGCAGGTGCACGGCTTCCACTACGCCTTCGCCGGCGCGGGCGTCCTCGTTGCGCTGAGCCTCGTCGTCATGCTCGCGCTCCTGCGCAAGCGGCACGTGGCCCGGATCGAGGCGCAGGCAGAGGGCGAGCCGGCCCTGGTCAGCGCAGCCTGATGACCGAGCTGCGCGCCGACGCGCGACGAAATCTCGAGCGGGTGCTCGACGCGGCAACGGAGGCGTTCGCCGCGTCGGGCCCCGACGCGAGCATCGACGACGTCGCCCGGCTCGCCGGGGTCGGCCACGGCACGGTCTGCCGCCGCTTCCCGACGAAGGACGACCTCATCTACGCGGTCATCGAGCGCCACGTCGCGCAGATGCAGGCGATGGCCCGGGAGGCGCTCGAGTCCGACGATCCCGGCGAGGCGTTCTTCGACTTCGCCCGGCAGGTGGCGGAGCTGAGCATGAGCGCGCCCGGGCTGCACCGCTGCGTCGTCCACTGCGGCGACAAGCCCGGCGCCGCGGAGCTCGACCGGCTCGTCGCCACGATCGTCTCGCGTGCCCAGCACGCGGGAGCGGTGCGGGCCGACGTCGAGCCGGTCGACGTCCAGCTCCTCGTCCGCTCTGCGCTGACGAGCGCGCCGGCGGGCCAGTGGCGGCGCTATCTCGACGTCGTGCTCGACGGCCTGCGCGCCTAGAGTTCCGGCCATGCCGGACTGGTACGTCGCCAACCTGCGCGAGGGACAGTGGTGGGAACGCGGGCCCCGCGGGCGCGTCAAGGAGCTCGTCGACGACGACGGCGCGCAGGTGGGCGTCAACCTCTTCGTCCTCGAGCCGGGGCAGCCGATGTCGATGTACCACTGGGAGGCCGACCAGGAGGGATTCCTCGTCCTCTCGGGCGAGGCGCTCCTGATCGTGGAGGACAAGGAGCATTCGCTTCGCCAGTGGGACTTCTTCCACTGCCCGGCGCCGGTTCCGCACACGATCGTCGGCGCCGGCTCCGGGCCGTCCGCGATCCTGGCGATCGGCGCGCGCGACAGGCAGAGCGGGCCGGACTGGGGCGCCTATCCGTACTCGGACGTGGCGATGAAGCACGACGCGTCGGCCGAGGAAGAGACGACCGACCCTGACGCCGCGTACGCGCGCTTCCCCGATCGGGCGCACGGCGAGTTCCGCGAGGGCTGGCTGCACTAGCGGCTCGAGGCGAGCTGGGCGTGGAGCGGCTGCGGCCAGAGACCGGCGCCGTCGTCGGCCGGCAGCTCCTCGAGCTCGAGCCCGAAGACGCGCTCCAGCGCCGCGACCGCGTGCGGCCGCACTTCCTCCACCGTCACCGGCCGCTCGAGCTCGCGCGCGATCGTCGTGAACATCGCGTCCTCGAGCCCGCAGGCCGTGATCCAGTCGGTGAACGGCGCGGGATCGAGGTCGACGTTGAGCGCGTAGCCGTGCGTCGTCACCCAGCGGGAGACGTGGACGCCGATCGAGGCGATCTTGCGCGGCGGGCGCTCGAGCCAGACGCCCGTCAGTCCCTCGAGGCGGGCTGCCTCGACCCCGAGCGCGCCGAGCGTGCCGATCAGCGCCTCCTCGAGATTGCGGACGTATTGCTTCACGTCGCGGCCGTGTCGCTTCAGGTCGAGGATCGGGTAGCAGACGAGCTGGCCCGGCCCGTGGTACGTCGACTTGCCGCCGCGGTCGGTCTCGACCACCTCGACGGCCGCGCCCTCGGGGACGTGGAGCTCCGAGCTCTCGTCGGTGCGCCGGCCGAGCGTCACGACGGGCGGGTGCTCCAGGAGCACGATCGTGTCGGGGATCGCGCCCTGCGAGACCGCGCCGGCGAGCGAGCGCTGCACGTCCCAGGCCTCGAGGTACGGCACCTCGCCGAGCTGGAGGAGGTAGCCGCCGGTCGCCACGCCCTCAGGCTAGCTTGGCGCCATGCGTGC
>DATCYP010000027.1:0-13093 GCA_036526375.1 Gaiellaceae bacterium
TCTGGGGGATCGAGGTGTCGGAGGAGTCGGTCGCGTGCGCGCTCGAGAACGCCGAGCTCAACGGGATCACCAACTCGGCGTTCTTCGCCGGCAACGTCGGCGAGGTGGTCGAGGAGCTGCTCGAGCGCTCCGGTCCGCCGGACGTGGTCGTCGTCGACCCGCCCCGTGCCGGCCTCGCGGGCAAGGCGCTGCGCCGGCTCGGCCGCATCGGCGCGCCGCGGCTCGTCTACGTCTCGTGCAACCCGACGACGCTCGCCGGCGACGCCAAGGCGCTACGCGAGCAGCACGGCTACGAGCTCCGCCGGGTGACTCCGGTGGACATGTTCCCGCACACGCCGCACGTCGAGTGCGTCGCGCTCCTCGAGCACGTCCCGGGTTAGGCACGCGGGCGGCGGAGGCGCCGCCGGAGGAGATCGCCGTTCGCAAGCAGGAAGCCGGCGGAGAGGAACGGCAGCGCCGGCAGGCCGTTGACGGCCGTGGCGTTGGCGAGCACCAGCGTCAACGCGTACATCCCGGCCATCGCGAGCCACGTCCAGCCGGGCCTCAGCCGCCAGCGCACCGTCGCCGCGAGGAAGAGAGCGAAGAAGAGGATGTCCGGCGGGCCGAGCCCGGCCGCGTTCCCGCCCGGCGCGACGAACGCCACGGCCACCGCCGAGTACACGGCGAAGTGGTGGTGGACGATGTGGTTCGTCGGCCCGACGGCAACCGAGATCGCGTCGACGAACGGGATGATGAGCGCGATGATCACGACCCAGCCGAGCTCCTCGAACAACCAGAGGAACAGCCAGCCGCCGCACGCGTAGGCGCCGAGCTTCAGGAAGTTCGAGGCGAGGTGGAGATCCGCCCGCCACGTCACGACGGCCGCGATCCCGAAGACGACGAGCCCCGCGACGACGATCCGCCGCTGCGACCAGATCGGCAACGCGAGGAAGATCAGCAGGAGCGTCGCGGGGAGCACGCCCGCCGCGATGATCGCGACCTCCGACCAGACCCCGACGCTGCCCAGGTGGGGTGCGACGGCGTCCCACGTCACGACGCCTGCGGCGACGACGAGGAACGCTGCGGCGCGGAGGCGCGTCCGCGCGTCCAGCGTCAGTACGGGGGCGTCTGGCTCCACCACTCGCCGAGCACCTTGAAGGCGTTCCAGAACGCCGTCTTCGCCGGCTGCTCGTCGAGCGACTCGTCGATGTCGGGCGTGACGAGTCCCTGGATCGTCGGCGTGAAGTCCTGGAGCTCGCCGTCGACCGGCGCGAGCTCGCGCGCGAGCGGGAACTGCGCCGCGTTCAGGAAGACGAGCGCGGGCTCGCCCATCGCGACCACGAGCTTCGGCTGGACGATGTGCAGCTCGCGGAGGAGGAACGGCCGCGACTCCTCCTCGTCGCCGCCGGCGAACTTGAGGCAGTTCGTCCCGTAGATCGCCATCGGGTCCACGTGCAGGCGCTGCAGCGACTTGAGGAGCGCGTTCCCCGCGCGGCCGTAGAACGCGACGCCCTCCTGGAGCTCCGACGCCTTCGGCGAGTACTTGAGGAGGAAGACGTCGGCGAGCGGATGGCCGGAGCCGAGCACGGGCACGCGCGCGCCGCCCGCCGTCGACGCGAGCTCGTCACCGAGCGCGTTGCTCTCGGTGATCGCCTTTTGCAGGTATTTCTCGTAGATCTCGTCGTTCGCCACGGTCACAGGGTGCCCCGCATGGAAGGTTCGGGATCAGCGCACCCGTTCCTTGGGCGGCGGAGCGCATCGGCGTGCGACGTGTCGAACCGGCTCCATGGGGCCGCCGTACCCTCGTGCATGCACACGCGGACAGTGAAGCCCAGGCACGGGCCGGAGATGCTCGTGCGGCCGCTGGGCCGGGGCGACACGGCCACGGTGCAGGCCGTCTTCGAGCGCCTCGGCGAGGAGTCCCGCCGGACGCGCTTCAACGGGCCCAAGTGGCGGCTGGGGGAGAAGGAGCTGCGCTGGCTCGCGACCGTCGGGCCCCACCACCACGCCCTCGTGGCCTGGGTCGACGGCGATCCCGGGCCGGTGGCGATCGCGCGGCTCGTGCGCGTCGGAGCCGGTGCCGAGATCGCGTTCGAGGTCGCGGACGCCTACCAGGGCCGCGGCATCGGCTCGGCGCTGACCCGGCTGCTCGTCGCGGATGCACGGGCGGCGGGGATCTGCGAGGTGACTGCGCTCGTCCGGAGCGACAACCCGGCCGCGCTCGCCCTCCTCCGTCGCGTGCTCGGCCGCCTCGAGTTGCGGCTCGAGGGCCCGGACGTCCTCGTGCGGGCGCCCGTGCCGGGCTGCAGCTAGCGCACCCGCTCCTTCGCCTGGGCCACCCATTTCAGGCCCTGCAGGTACACGAGCGACTTCGGCCGGCGCAGCACCTCGGCGTCGTGCAGCGAGACGAGGAACTCCTCCGGCCCGTCGAAGCGGCGCATCCGCACGGCGCCCGTGCCGACGCCCGCGAGGACGTGCGCGTCGGAGCCGGCCCCGGCCGTGAGGTTGTACTTGCGCGCGAACCGGAGCGCCTCGTCGTTGTACGCCTCGAAGAGGAGCCGCGCGTTGTAGACCTCGAAGACGTCGATCTCGGCGAGGTGCCGGTGCAGCGTGGCCGGGCTCGGGATCGCGTGCAGGCGGTCGAACGGATGGGGCAGGTAGACGAGCCCGCCCTGTGCGCGGATCGCGTCGATCGTCTCGCCGAACGACATGCCGGGCGGGATCTCCTCGCGCAGGAAGAGTCCGATCACCTCGCCGTCGCCGTCCGTCTTGATCTCCTCGCCCGGGATGACCACGAGCCGACGCCCGCGCGCACGTTCGACCGCCTCCATGGCGCCGCCGATGACGTTGTGGTCGGTGACCGCGATTGCCCCGAGCCCCTGCGCCTGGGCGTGGTCGAGCAGCTCGTCGACCTCGATCGAGCAGTCGTGCGACCAGCTGGTGTGGAGGTGGAGATCCGCGACGAGCCAGTCGCGTTCCTCCGTTTGCCCGGCTGTGGCGTGGCGGCGCCGGCGCGAGCCGAGCCGCTCGTAGACCTCCTCGACGCGGTCGGCGAGCGCGTCGACCGTCTGCGACTGCCCTGCCGCGAGACTCTCGGCGGCCCGGCGGGCGCGGAACGACTCGTCCTCGATCATCCGCGCGGTCTCCGCGGCTGCGAGCTCGGGCTGCTCGGCGCGGCCGGGTGGCGCCGCGATCGCGACACCCGCCGTCTGGGCCTCGGCGACGAGGCGCGGCAGGCCTTCCGCGGCGGGGACGAAGATCGCCGCGGAGCGGAGCAGCTCGGCGCGGGCCGCGCCGGTGCGCGCGGTGCGAACGCGCATCCTGTCTCGCAGTCGCCGCGAGACGGCGGGCCGTGAGGCCGGAATGCGCGTCCGCAGGAGCACGAGCTCCCAGCCGGGCTGCTGCGCGAGCTCGCGCACGAGCGCCCGCAGGAGCGGCCGCTCGGTCTGCCGCCATTCCATCACGACCAGCTTCCTCTTCTCGGCCGGCGCGAAGAGCTCGGGATCGATCCCGTGCGGGACGAGCTCGTAGCGGCCGGGGAAGCGGACGGCGGCGGCGCCGGCGACCTCCTCGCCCGTCGCGAGAAGCGCGTCGAGGCGCCCGAGCAGCCGTTCTCTCTGGGCGCGGCCCGGCGGGTAGCCGAGCCGCTCCGGCGAGAAGAACGTCGCGGCCGTGAGCGCTGCGGAGTCGCGGAGAGCGAGATACGCGAGACTCGGTAGACCCGGCTCGAAGCCGTGCACGACGTCGAAGCGGCCGCGCGCGAGCGCGAGCGCGAGGCTCGCGCGGACGCCGACCGGCACGCCCATCCGGCTGCGCCGCGAGATGGGGACGGCCGGGCCGATCGCGATCAGCTCCTGGTCGTCGAGCGGGCCGAGCAGCGCGCGCCGCCCGGCGGCGAGATCGCGGGCGCGGTTCGAGGGCGTCAGGATCGTGACCGCGTGGCCGCGGCGTCGCAGCTCGCGCGCGAGCCCGTCCACGTGCTCGTTCACGTCGTGCGGTTGCGACCAGGCGAACGGCGTGACGAGCGCGATCCGCACGTCGATCGAGTCTAGTCCCAGAGGTCGAGCAGCATCTCGTGCTGCCGGAGGACGACCGAGCCGCCGAGCCCCCGCAGCACCGGAGCGGCCGCGTCGTCCTCCGGCAGGTTGAGCACGCTGACCTGGCCGCGGGCGCGGAGCGCACGCAGCAGCGGCTCGGGCTCGCCCGCGAGCTGGACGAGCTGGACGTGCTCGCCCGCCTGCCGGTACACGGCCGCGGCCTTGTCGGCGGCGAGGCCGCGCGCGTCGTCGTAGTGGGTGAGCGTCCCGTCGGCGCGCTGCCACGGCTCGCGCTCGCTCCCCAGCTCGCGGATGAGCGCATGGGCCTCGGCCACGGGCACCTCGCGCGCGTTGCCCGAATCGTCGCCCTGAGCCGCGGGCAGCGACCAGACCTCGACGTCGCGGACGGTCCGGTAGCCGAGCTTCTCGTAGAGGGCGAAGGCGCCGGTGTTCTCGACGATCACCTCGAGCCAGACCCGCCGCACGCCGCGTTCCCGCGCCTGCTCGTTCAGCGCGCGCATCAGCGCCTCGCCGACTCCCGAGCGGCGCACGGTCGCCACGACCCCGACGCCGCCGATCCAGGCGTCCTCGCCGCGCAGGCCCAGGTTGCCGAGGCCGACGGGCTCGCCGTCGCGGAAGGCGATCCGCGACGCCTCGAGATCGAGATCGAACGCGTCGTCCATGAACGCGAGCGCCCTCTCGTCCACATGGAACGGGACGAGATAGCCCTCGTACGCGGCGTTGAACAGCTCCGCACGCTCACCGGGCGCGAGCGAGCGCGCCGAACGGAGCTCGAGCGCCGTCATACGACGAGCGGCGGGTCGGGCCGGTGGCCGCGCAATTCCTGCCAGATCCGGCGAGCCGCAGGCGCCGTGCGGGGCTCGGCTCGTCTAGGCGTGTTGCGTCTCCTCGGCCTCGCTCCTGGACTTCGAGCCCGCCTCGCGCCGGTTCTGCCGGATGAACTCCTCCGTCAGCTCGTACGCCTCGTCGTCGACGATCTGCTGCGGCGGCGACTTCATGAGGTACGAGCTCGGCCCGACGAGCGCGCCGGCGACGCCGTTGTTCAGCGCGAGCTTCGACAGCCGGACGGCGTCGATCACGATTCCCGCGGAGTTGGGCGAGTCCCAGACCTCGAGCTTGAGCTCGACGTTGAGCGGCACGTCGCCGAACGACGAGCCCTCCATCCGGATGTACGCCCACTTGCGGTCGGTCAGCCACGGCACGTAGTCGGACGGGCCGACGTGGACGTTCCCCGGGCCGAGGTCGTAGTCGAGCATCGACGTGACGGCGTTCGTCTTCGAGATCTTCTTCGACTCGAGGCGCTCCCGCTCGAGCATGTTGAGGAAGTCGGAGTTGCCGCCGACGTTGAGCTGCATCGTCTTGTCGAGATGGACGCCGCGCTCGCGGAAGAGCGACGTGAGGACGCGGTGCGTGATCGTGGCGCCGACCTGCGACTTGATGTCGTCGCCGATGATCGGCAGGCCCTTCTCCTCGAACCGCTTGCCCCAGTAGTCCTCGCGCGCAATGAAGACCGGCATGCAGTTGACCATCGCGCAGCCGGCCTCGAGCACCTGCTCCGCGTACCACTTCGTCGCCGCCTCGGAGCCGACCGGAAGGTAGTTGACGACGACGTCGGTCTTCGTCTCCTTGAGGATCCCGACCACGTCGGCGGTCCTGCCGGGCGCCTTCTCGACGACCTGCGACAGGTACTTGCCGAGTCCGTCGTGCGTCATCCCGCGCGAGACCTTGACACCGGTCTGCGGGACGTCCGCGAACTTGATCGTGTCGTTCGGATGCGCCCACATCGCGTCGGCGAGGTCCTCCCCGACCTTGCCCTTGACGACGTCGAAGGCGGCGGTGAACTCGACGTCGCGGACGTGGTAGCCGCCGAGGTTGACGTGCATGAGGCCGGGGACGAACTGGTCGTCCGGTGCGTCCTTGTAGTACTCCACGCCCTGGAGCAGCGAGTTCGCGCAGTTTCCGACGCCGACGATCGCGACGCGGACCTTGCCGTCGTCGAGCCGGGCGCGGCCGTTCGTCGAGTTACCGTTGGTCGACATTCGTGCCTCCGTGAAGAAGTTGCTTGCGGACGTGCAGGATGCGCTGGACGACGGTGAGCCAGGCGGTCGCCGCGAGGACGACGATCGCCCAGGGCAGGCCGCCCCAGGGCGCAAAGATCAGCCCCGCCGTGATCAGGACGACGCGCTCGGCGCGTGAGCCGAGGCCGACGGTCCCGCTGAGCCCGAGCGCCTCCGCGCGGGCGCGTGTGTACGAGACGAGGAACGACCCCACCACCGCCGCAACCGCGACGACGACCGCCCAGTCCCTCCCGTGCCGCGAGAAGACGAGCGCGATCGCAGCCAGCATCGCGCCCTCGCCGACGCGGTCGGTGGTGGAGTCGATGAACGCGCCGAACTGCGTCGACTTGCCGCCGACGCGCGCGAGCGCGCCGTCGAGGATGTCGAGCACCGAGCCGACGACGAAGACGCCGGCGGCGAGCCAGAAGAAGAGGAGCTTGCCGTGGTCCTGGAACGGGACGAGGACCGCCGCGGCGAGGCAGAGCGTGACGCCGGCCGTCGTGAGGACGTTCGGCGTGACGCCGGTGCGCGCCAGGCTCGTGACCGAGCGGCCGGCGAGTGAACGGGCCCCGGCCGTGTAGCCGTGCTGGACACGGCGGAACCTTGGAGTCTGATTCATCTCCAACATCGCAATCCTGCTATGGCCGACTATAGCAGGTTTGCGATGACCGGGCCGACGGCCCGAAGGCGCGTGAAGAGGCGCGGCAGGTACGCGGTGGCGAGCAGTGCGAAGAGGGCCACGCCGATTCCGGCGAGCACGTCGAGGAGGTAGTGGTTCGCGGTTGCGACGACGCAGAACCAGACCCACAGCGGCCAGAGCGCCCAGAGCGCCTTGGCCCAGAGCGTGCGGGAGGTGACGACGAGGAACCAGCCCACGATCAGCGCGTCCGCGGCATGGAGGCTCGGCATCGCCGCGTACGAGTTCCCGAAGGACTGCAGCAGTGCGCTCGAGTGATTGACGCCGGCGACGAATCCCTTGTCGGGGAACATCCACGGCGGCGCCGTCGGCATCAACCAGAAGCCGAGCAGGCCGACGACGTTCGCGAGCAGGATCGTGTTCCGGAATCGGCTGAAGCCTTCGTGCCTGCGGAGGTAGACCCAGAGCAGCGCGAGGCCGATCACCGTGAACTCCGAGTTCCAGTACGTCCAGGCGGTCGCGGTCAGGAGCCATGAGGAGGAGTCGGCCACCCGCTCGATCGTCAGCTCGAGCAGGTGGTGCGTCAGGTGTCGCTCGAACGAGATCACGCGTAGCCCGTTGAACATCGCCTTGCCCGGCGTCCCGTCGGTCAGGTGCCGTACCGCGAGGTAGGTGAGATAGAACCCGAGCCAGATGCCGAGCTGCAAGCCGAAATCCCGCCAGCCACGCGGAAGCACTCGGCGGCCCAGAGCGACGACCCGCTCCATCGCGTTCATTTTAAACCGTGGGGTTACAGGAGGGCCACGAAGCGGTGGCTAGCCACCGATGTACGACATCTCGACCTTGGGCAACGGAGCCGTTTCGGCCGTGCGGAGCTCGGAGTAGCGGTCGGTCCGGCGTGTCCAGATCGCGCGGAGCTGCTCGGTGAGCTCCTCATCGGATGCGCCGAGGCGCAGCGGTGCGCGGAGGTCGTGCCCGCGCGCGGCGAAGAGGCACGTGTAGAGGCGTCCCTCGGCCGACAGGCGGGCGCGCGAGCAGCCGCCGCAGAACGGCTGCGTCACGGATGCGACGACGCCGACCTCGCCGGCGCCGTCGAGATAGCGCCAGCGCCGGGCGGTCGCGTCCGGCCGCTCCGCCTCCACGGGCTCGACGGGCCAGCGCTCCGAGATGCGGCGCACGATCTCGTCGGCGCTCACGACGTCCTCCAGTCGCCAGCCGTTGGTCGAGCCGACATCCATGTACTCGATGAAGCGGAGGACGTGGCCGCTGCCGCGGAAGTGCTCGGCGAGGGCGAGCACGTCGCCGTCGTTCGCGCCGCGCTTGACGACCGCGTTGACCTTGACGGGAAGGCCGGCCGCGGCCGCCGCGTCGATGCCGTCGAGCACGCGCTGCACGGGGAAGTCGACGTCGTTCATGGCCCGGAACGCAGCGTCGTCGAGCGAGTCCAGGCTGACCGTGACGCGGCTCAGGCCCGCCGCTGCCAGCGCCTCCGCCTTCTGTGGCAGCAGTGAGCCGTTCGTCGTCAGCGCCAGCTCGAGCCCGTCGCCTTCCGGCGTCCGGATCGCCGAGAGCAGCTCGACGAGATGCTCGACGTTGCGGCGGACGAGCGGCTCGCCGCCCGTGATCCGCACGGTGCGGACGCCGAGCGCCGCGAAGATGCCGACCGCGCGGGCCAGCTCCTCCAGCGTCAGCAGCTCGCGCCGCTCGAGGAACGCGTAGTCGCGGCCGAAGACCTCCTTCGGCATGCAGTAGACGCAGCGGAAGTTGCAGCGGTCGGTGATCGAGATGCGCAGGGTCTCGAGTGGACGGCCGAGCCGGTCGAGGAGCGGTTCCATTCCTTCAGTATGCGCGTTACCGCCGGGCCCACACGCGCGCGAGCTCGACGAGCGTCGCGGCCGCGAGTCCCATGTCCTCGACGCAGATCCACTCGCGCTCGCTGTGCGCGTCGTGGCCGCCGGTGAAGAGGTTCGCGGTCGGCAGGCCCATCTCGGTGAGCGCGGAGCCGTCGGTGCCGCCGCGGATCGCGGTCCGCCTCGGCTCGAGGCCGACGCGGCGGATCGCCTCCTCGAGGTTCGCGATGATCTCCGGCCGCCGCTCGATCGCGACGTGCGGATTGCGGTACTGGATGCGGTCCTCCACCTCGATCGTGCAGCGCGGCTCGGCGGCGGCGACCTCCTCCGCGAGGGCGCGCAGGAAGGCGACGTGCTCGTCGAGGCGCTCGTTGTCGAAGTCACGGGCGATGAAGCGCAGCTCGACCTCCGAGGAGTCCCCCTCGACGAGCACGGGGTGGACGTAACCCTGGCGTCCCTCCGTCGTCTCGGGCGAGCGGGCGTCCCGCGGGAGCCGCACGACGATCTCGCTCGCGAGCTTGACCGCGTTCACGAGCTCGCCCTTCGCCCACCCGGGATGGATCGAGCGGCCGTGGATGCGCATGCGGACCTGCGCGCCCGAGAACGTCTCCGACTGCAGCTCCCCGGCGGTCGCGCCGTCGACGGTGTACGCCGCCTCGGCGCCGAAGCTCTCGACGGGGAAGTGGACGACGCCGGTGCCGATCTCCTCGTCGGGGTTGAACGCGACCTTGACCGTGCCGTGCGGGATCTCCGGCTGCGAGGCGAGATACGCGACGGCGGCCATGATCTCGGCGACGCCGGCCTTGTCGTCTGCGCCGAGGAGCGTCGTCCCGTCGGTCGTGATCAGCTCGTGCCCGACGTGGTTCGCGAGCTCCGGGGACAGCCCGGGGCTGATCGTCTGCCCCGAGTCGCCGAGCGGGATCTCGCCGCCCTCGTACCGGATCCGCTGCGGCGAGACGTCCGCGCCGCTCACCTCGCGCGCTGTGTCGACGTGGGCGAACCACGCGATCGTGGGTACCTCGTCCTCCATCGTCGCCGGAAGCGTCGCGGTCACGTAGCCGTGCTCGTCGACGGCCGCGTCGGCGAGCCCCGCCTGCCCGAGCTCGTCGCGGAGGAGCCGCAGCAGCACGAGCTGCCCGTCGGTGCTCGGATACGCGCCCGACTCCCCGTCGGACTGAGTGTCGTAGCGGACGTAGCGGAGGAAGCGCTCTGCCGCGTCCTCCGCGAGCCGCGCAGCGAGCGTCGTCTCCACGCGCACCGCGCGAGTGTACGTTCGGGGAGTGAGCCTCCGCCTCGCTCAACTCCTCGGCGGCCTCGTCCTCTACGGGATCAGCTCGTCGCTGCTCGTCCTCGCCGGCCTCGGCCTCGACCCGTGGGACGTCTTCCACCAGGGGCTGGCCCGGCACACGCCGTTCGCGATCGGGACCTGGGCGATCCTCGTGGGGGTCGCCGTTCTCCTGCTCTGGATCCCGCTGCGGCAGCGGCCGGGGATCGGGACGCTGTGCAACGTCGTACTCGTCGGCGCGACGATGGATCTCGTGCTCGGGCACGTGCACGCACCGCACGCGCTCGTCGCGCGGATCGCGTGCCTCGTCGTCGGCGTCTTCCTCAACGGCGTCGCAACCGGCGCCTACATCGGCGCGGGGCTCGGGCCCGGGCCGCGGGACGGGCTGATGACGGGACTCGCCGCGCGCGGTCATTCGATCCGGATCGTCCGCACCGGGCTCGAGGTGACGGTGCTCGTGACCGGCTGGCTGCTCGGAGGCACCGTCGGAGCCGGCACCGTCCTTTATGCGCTCTCGATCGGTCCGCTCGCGCACGTGTTCATCCCGCTCTTCGCACACGGCCGGCCGACGCCCGAGGGCGCGCTGGAGGCCGTATAGCCGCCGTCGGGCTCGCCCTCGCCTCGGCGTTGCTCTTCGGCGGGATGAGCGTCGCGCTGCGGATCGCGCTCGACCGCGATCCCGACGTCGCGCTCGGGACGATCGCCACCGCCGGAACGGCGCTCGTCGTGGCTCTCGTCGCGATGGCCGCCGAGTCGCCGGCCCGCGGCCTGCACCTCTCGTCCGCCTGGCCGTTCCTCCTTGCGGGCCTGCTCTCGCCGGGCGCGGCCCAGATCCTCGTCACGATCGCGATCCGCGACTCGGGGTCCTCGCGCGTGTCGATGGTCTTCGGGACGGCGCCGCTCGTCTCCGTGACGATCGCGCTCGTCTTCCTCGGCGAGCCCGCCAGCACGCCGCTCCTCGTCGGCGCGGTGCTCGTCGTGGCCGGAGGAGTGGAGCTCGCCCGCGAACGCGAGCGCCCCGCGCACCTGAACCGGCTCGGCCTCGTCTACGCCTTTGCCGGCGTCACGCTCTTCGCGACCCGCGACAACCTCGTCCGCCACTTGGCCGTCGGCAAGACCCCAGTGCCGCCCGCGGTCGCCGCCTCCGCCGCGCTCCTCAGCGGCACGGTGCTGATCGCGCTCTGGGCGCGAGAGGGGATCGGCCGCCGCTGGCTTCGCTTCGTCCCGGCCGGGCTGCTCTTCGGGGCCTCGTACGTCTCGCTCTTCGAGGCGTACTACCGAGGCCGCGTCACGATCGTTGCCCCGCTCGTGGCGGTCGAGTCTCTGGTGGGCGTCGCGCTCTCCGCGCTCCTGCTGCGCGAGTCCGAGCTCGTGGGGAAGAGGCTGCTGTTCGGCGCGGCCCTGATCGTGTCCGGCGGCGCCCTCATCGGCGCCTTCCGGTGAGCTCCAATATCTGCTATAAACAGGCTTAGATTTTCTCACCACAGGAGGCACAGCACAACATGGCGAAGACCATCGGCATCGACCTGGGCACGACGAACTCGTGCATGGCCGTGCTCGAGGGTGGCGAGCCGACCGTCATCCCGAACGCGGAGGGCGGGCGCACGACGCCGTCCGTCGTCGCATTCACGAAGGACGGCCAGCGGCTCGTCGGCGCTCCCGCGCGGCGGCAGCAGGTCACGAACCCGCAGAACACGATCTTCTCGATCAAGCGCTTCATGGGGCGGAAGTTCGACGAGGTATCGGAGGAGATGACGATCGTCCCGTACGAGGTCGTCAAGGGCCAGAACGGCGACGTCCGCGTCACGGCGGAGGGCAAGGAGTACGCCCCGCCGGAGATCAGCGCGATGATCCTCCAGAAGCTCAAGCAGGACGCGGAGGCGTACCTCGGCGAGACCGTCACGGACGCCGTCATCACCGTCCCCGCCTACTTCAACAACGCGCAGCGCGAGGCGACCAAGGACGCCGGCAAGATCGCCGGCCTCAACGTTCTCCGCATCATCAACGAGCCGACCGCGGCCTCGCTCGCGTACGGGCTCGACAAGGAGTCCGATCAGACGATCCTCGTCTTCGACCTCGGCGGCGGCACGTTCGACGTGTCGGTGCTCGAGCTCGGCGACGGCGTGTTCGAGGTCAAGTCGACCGCGGGCGACAACCACCTCGGCGGCGACAACTTCGACAAGGCGGTCGTCGACTGGATGGTCGCCGAGTTCAAGAAGGACCAGGGCATCGACCTCGCGGCCGACAGGATGGCGCTCCAGCGCCTCTACGAGGCGGCCGAGAAGGCGAAGATCGAGCTGTCGTCCACGATGACGACGCAGATCAACCTCCCCTTCGTCACGGCGACCCCGGAGGGCCCGAAGCACCTCGACCTGCAGCTCACTCGGGCGAAGCTCGAGGAGATCACGGCCGACCTGCTCGAGCGGACGGTCGGTCCGACGAAGCAGGCGCTTTCCGACGCCGGCCTCGACTCCTCGAAGATCGACCACGTCGTGCTCGTCGGCGGCATGACCCGCATGCCGGCGGTGCAGGAGAAGGTCAAGGAGATCGTCGGCAAGGAGCCGCACAAGGGCGTCAACCCCGACGAGGTGGTCGCGGTGGGCGCAGCGCTTCAGGCCGGCGTGCTCAAGGGCGAGGTCAAGGACATCCTCCTGCTCGACGTCACCCCGCTCTCGCTCGGGATCGAGACGAGGGGCGGCGTGATGACGAAGCTGATCGAGCGCAACACGACCATCCCCACCAAGAAGTCCGAGGTCTTCACGACCGCGGAGGACAACCAGCCCTCCGTCGAGGTGCACGTCCTCCAGGGCGAGTCGGAGATGGCGACCTACAACAAGACGCTCGGCAAGTTCCAGCTCGTCGGGATCCCGCCGGCGCCCCGCGGCATGCCGCAGATCGAAGTCACCTTCGACATCGACGCGAACGGGATCATCAACGTCTCCGCGAAGGACATGGGGACGGGGAACGTCCAGCAGATCCAGATCCAGGGCGGCTCCGGCCTGTCCGAGGACGAGGTGCAGGAGATGATCCGCAACGCGGAGTCGCACGCCGACGAGGCGCACCGGCTGCGCGAGGCGGCGGACACCAAGAACCTCGCCGAGACGCTCGCCTACCAGACCGAGCGCTCGCTCAAGGAGCACCGCGACAAGCTCGACGAGTCCGAGGCCTCGACGATCGAGGGCCGGATCATGGAGCT
The DNA here is from genome assembly GCA_036526375.1 of Gaiellaceae bacterium. Classification (GTDB taxonomy): domain Bacteria; phylum Actinomycetota; class Thermoleophilia; order Gaiellales; family Gaiellaceae; genus Palsa-739. The sequence continues at coordinate 13,063 of DATCYP010000027.1, forward strand.
GCGCCAGGCGCTCGAGGGCGACGACCTCGCC
>DATCYP010000028.1:0-2683 GCA_036526375.1 Gaiellaceae bacterium
CTCGACAAGCAGCTCCTCGGGCACCTCGAGCTCGCTCCGCTTCACCTCGTTCGAATACGCCACGATGCCGCCTGCGAAGCTCGCGCTCGAGCCCGAGATGTCCGTGAGCCGCGCGGCGACCATGCCTCCGGTGCAGGACTCGGCGGTCGCGAGACGCACGCCCTGGGCGCCCGCGAGCGAGAGCACGAGCTCCTCGACACGGCGCTCGTCGCGGGCGAAGAGCCACCGCTCGAGCTGCTCGGTGAGAGCCGCGTCGAGCGCGCCCGCGCGTTCCTCGGCTCCCGGCTCGACCACGAGGTCGACGTGGATTTCAAACTCGCGCGCGCAGATCGTCGCCTCGACGCCGTCGCCGTCGCCGCCCGCCTCGTCGAGCGCCCGGGCCACGGCCGACTCGCTGACGCCGAACAGCCGCAGCACGCGCCGTCCCGGCGGTCGCGTCCGCTCCAGCAGCTCGCGCATCGGGTCGCTCGCCAGCGCGTTCGGCCACAGCCGCCGCAGCTCGCCCGGCGGGCCGGGAAGGATGACGACGACGCAACCGGTGGGCGCACGGAAGACGAGGCCGGGCGCCGTCCCCGCGAGACCGATCGAGCGCGCCGAGGCGGGGCGCGTCGCCTGCTTCGTCACGCCCGGCGCGAAGTCGGCGTACGGCCTGCCGAGGCGCTCCGCGACGTTGCGCGAGATCGACTCGATCTCCCGTTCGAGCTGCTCGTCCACGACGAGCTCGAGCCCCGCGGCGCGAGTGACGAGCTCGACGGTGCGGTCGTCGTGGGTCGGGCCGAGCCCGCCCGAGACGAGGCACGCGTCCTCTTCCAACGCCTCGCGCAGCACGGTCTCCAGCTCGGCCGGCGCATCCCCGACGATGGTGATCCGGGCCGGCTCGAGCCCGTGGCTCAGCGCCTCGGCGGCGAGAAAGGGGCCGTTCCGGTCGGTGCGCTCGCCGCGGACGAGCTCGCTGCCGGTGACGACGACGACCGCGCGCGGCCGCCGGTTCAACCGCGAAGCCGTGTCGTCTGCTGCGGTGTGACGTGGATGCGGAGGTTCTTCACCGCCGGCAGGGCGACGGCGCGGCCGTCGAGCGTGATGTGGACGCCTGCGGGCCGGCGCACGAGGAGGTAGAAGTGATCGCCGGAGAGCTTCTCGGCCTCTCCGGGTCCGACCGTCCCCTGCAGGGCGACCTTGCCGGAAGCCCTGTCGCGGCGTACCTCGACGTACGTCCCGCGGCCAACGCCGCGCAGGACGAGCTGCCGCGCGGGCGCCTGATGCTGCTTCGTGCCGATTCCGGGCACGGGAGTCGACGAGCCCGGAAGGCGGAAGGCTGCGAAGACGAGCGCAGCCACTGCGACGATGCCGGCGAGGCTCAGCAGGACCGCACGCCGTCCGAGCGGACGCCGCCGCTGGCTGATCCGGCGGCGCTCCCGCGGCGGCGGCAGCTCGTCGCGCCAGCTCGTGATGAACCGCGAGCCGTACTCGTCGACGTAGATCTCGCCGTCGAGCCCGAGGTAGTCGGCGTACGTCCGCAGGAAGCCGCGGATGTAGGCGTCGCCGGGAATGGCGGTGAAGTCCTCCTCCTCGAGCGCGCGGATGTACTTCGCCCGGATCTTCGTCGCGAGCTCGATCTCGGGATAGCCGAGGCCCTGCCGCTCGCGCGCCTCGCGCAGGCTGTTCCCTATCTCGAACACGGGCGCAGTCTACGGCTCAGTGCTCGAGGCGTAGGAGAAGCTCGTACAGGCCGACGGCGATCGAGGCCGAGAGCGTGATGCAGATGCCGGCCACCGCGAGGACGTGGCCGAGGCGGATCCAGAGCGAGCCGCCGACGTGGCCGAGCGTCCGCGCGATCGCGCCGCGCGCGCCGCGGGCGAAGAGGAGCGAGACGGTCGCTGCGACGGCGGCGACGGGGATCGCCCAGACGGCGTCGAGCAGCACCGCTCCAGGGACCTTGCGCGTCAGCTCGATCGCCGCCGGGATCACGCCCGCGGCGACGACGCCGAAGAGGAAGGCGAGCCAGGCGCGGAAGTTCGGCCGACGCGGCTGCGAGAGAGTCTGGGTGCGCACGGCCACTCAGTGAGCCATTGTAGGCGGCCGGAGGACGGCGAACTGGTCGGTGACCTCCAGCCCGCTCGTGCGGAAGCGGTAGATCGCCGCCGGCCGGCCGCCGCCACTACCGTAGTGGCGCTGCTCCCCGGTGTCCTCGAGGAGTCGGCGCCGGAGGAGCACGCGCTGCAGGTTCGTCGCGCTCACCGGATGTCCGAGCGCGGCGGCGTAGAGGTCGCGCAGCTCGGCGAGCGTGAAGCTCGGCGGCGCGAGCGCGAAGCCGAGATTCGTGTACGAGAGCTTCCCGCGCAGGCGCTCGCGGGCGCTGAGCAGGATCGCCTCGTGGTCGTAGGCGAGCTCTGGAAGCTCGTCGAGCGCGTGCCAGCGGGTGTCCGCAGGCAGCTTGGGGTCCCCCCCGCTCGGGACGAGGCCGAGGAACGCGGTGGCGAGCTCGCGGCGGGTGGGATTGCGGTCCGGATCGCTTCGCGTCTCGAGCTGTTCGAGATGGGCCACGTCGCGGACGTCCACCTTCTCGGCGAGGTGCCTCCGCATCGACTCCTCGAGCGTCTCGTCCGCGGCGAGCGCCCCGCCGGGCAGCGCCCAGCACGATGCGAAGGGCTCGCGCGCCCGCTGCCAGAGCAGCGCCTGCAGC
>DATCYP010000029.1:0-5636 GCA_036526375.1 Gaiellaceae bacterium
GTCACGGGCCGGCCCGAGGGAGGCGAGAAGCGGTAGCCGGGCCTGATCCGGAAGGTGTAGGTGCGGCCGTCGCGCGAGACGGTCGGCATCGCCGCCGCGATCTCCGGGCGTAGCCGCGTCCCTGCCGGCCCCGCCGAGTCGGGGTAGTACAGGAGGTTCGCGCAGGTGGCGTACATGAGCTGGCGAAACTTCCCCGCTCCGCTGATCGGGTCGGGGTCGACGGCCGAGTCCGAGGGGGTCGAGACTCGGAGCACCTCGCCCTTGATCGGCGGCAGCGGCGTCGGCGCCGCCGCGGCTGCAGTCCAGACGAGACCGTCGTGGTAGACGGCGGTCGTCGGACGCGAGCCCGAGCGCAGCTCCCGCCGCCCGCCGGAGATGTCGTCGAGCAGCGAGACGGTGTTCGCAGCCGTGTTCGCGACCCACAGGTGCCCGCCTCCGAACGAGGCGCTCTCGGGATCCTTCCCGGTCGAGAGGTTCGTCTGGAATCCGAGGTCGTCGGCGCTCAGCCTGTACACGACGCCGTCCGGCAGGATCGGGGCCCAGACCGATCCGCCTCCGACGGCAAGGCCGCTCAGCCAAGGGTGCAGCTTCTGGTTGTGCGCGACCCGATTGGCGACAGGGTCGATCTTCCAGATCTGGCCGTTGCCGGGGTTGCCTGCCCAGATCGCGCCGTCCGCTGAGAGGAGATACCGCGACGGCGCAGCGATGCGATGAAGGACGCGCCCGGTCCGCGGGTCGACACGCACCACGCTGTTCCCGCGGCTGAGCCAGAGCGAGCCGTCGGCATAGGCGACTCCGTCTGCGTTCGCGCCCGTCGGGTCACCCCGGACTTCCAAATGTCCGGTCTGCCGGCCGGTGCGGGGGTCGAACCGCAGGATTTCCTGTCCCTGGTCCTGCACCACCCACACTGCGCCGCCACCCGCCGCGACATTGCCCGGGATCCAGGGCAGGGGGTCGATCCGAGTCACCTTGCGCGTGCGAAGGGAGACGCGAACGAGCTTCTGGTTCGCGGTCGGAACCCAGGCGGCCGTCCGGGAGAAGGCGATCGAGCCGACGCCGCTCGCGAAGTCGGCGGCCTTGGAGTCGACCCTGCCGACGACGCGTCGCGTCCGAGCATCGATCAGATTCAACGCGTCGGGACGAAGCACGGTCAACGCCGCGGCATGCGCCTTGCTGTGAAATTCGCCGGCGGCCAGGAGGCCCGCGACCACTGCGCCGGCCGCCGCGAGCATCGCCACTCCGCCGAGGAGAAGTCGACGGCGCCGGACTCGCCGGCGCACGAAGGCCTTCCCGTGGAGTGCGGCGCCTGCTGCGGCCGCAAGCTCCCCACACGTCGGGTACCGCTCGTCGGGCGACTTCGCCAGCGCGGTCGCGAAGACGGCGTCGAAGGCCTCCGGCAGGTCGGGCCTCGCAGCGGAGAGCCGCGGCGGTGGCTCGTTGAGGTGGGCGAAGACGACCGAGAGCTCGCTCTCCCGGTCGAACGGCCGCCTGCCTGCCAGGCACTCGAAGAGGACGCAGCCGAGCGAGTAGACGTCCGCGCGGCCGTCGATGGTGCCGCCCTCGATCTGCTCGGGAGGGACGTAGTCGATCGTCCCGACGAACCCTCGTTCGCCGGTCAGGCTGCTGACGGACGACACGTGTCGCGCGAGGCCGAAATCGCAGACGTACGCGTGATCGCCGTCGGCCTCGGGAGCGACGAGGATGTTGCCCGGCTTCACGTCCCGGTGGACGAGCCCCGCGGCGTGGGCGACGTCGAGAGCAGAGGCGACCTGTTGCACGAGAGACACGGCCCGCTCCGGCTCGAGACGACCTTCGCGGCGGAGCAGGTCGCGCAGATCCGAGCCGTGGATGTAGTCCATCGCGAGGTACAGGTCGCCCTCTTCCTCGCCGGATCCGAGCGTCCGCACGATGTGGGGATGGCGGAGCGTCGCTGCCAGCTCGGTCTCGCGCAGGAAGCGTCGCCGAAAGCGCTCGTCCCGCGCGAGCTCCGGCGCCAGGAGCTTCAGCGCGATCCGCTGCCCCGTGCTCGTCTCCTCGGCCAGGTACACGGCCCCCATGGCCCCTTTCCCGACGAGGGATTCGACGCGAAAGCCGGCGAGCACTGAGCCCTTCTGAACCTCAGGCTCCATGGTCCCGTCAGCTTGACGACTGGTGCGGTTGATCTCAAGCGCGCCGGACCGATCCGGCCCGCGCGGCCGTATGGGGCTCATGAGGCGCTTCTTGCTGCTGTGTGTGCTGCTCGCCCTCGCCTCTGGCGGTTCCGCCGTCGCCGGGCATCGGTCGCGTCCCGCACGCGTTCTGCTCGGGAGGTCGGAGCGCGGGCGGTCGATCGTCGCGTTCCGCACCGGTGACCCGCACGGGCTGCCGGTGCTCGTGGTCGGTTGCATCCACGGCACCGAGTGCGCGGGGATCCCGATCGCACGCGCGCTCGAGCGTGTCCGCACCACGCTCGACCTCTGGATCGTCCCGAACCTGAACCCCGACGGGTACGCGATCGGCAGGCGTCAGAACGGGCGCGGCGTCGACCTGAACGCGAACTGGTCGTCGGGCTGGCACGGCGGCGGCCGCGCGTGGGACACGTACTACCCGGGGCCGCGGCCGTTCTCCGAGCGCGAGACCCGGATCGCCCGCAACCTGATCCTGCGGCTCCGGCCGCGCGCGACCGTCTGGTTCCACCAGCACATGAACCTCGTCTGGGCCTGGGGGCGGAGCAGCCGCGCCGGGCGGATCTACGCCCGCGCCTCCGGGATGCGCTTCTACCACCACCACTGGCTTCCGGGCACGGCCCCCAACTGGCAGAACCACCATGTGCCCGGGACGGCCTCGTTCGTCGTCGAGCTGCCCGCCGGCAACCTCACGCCCGGGCAGGTGCGCCGCCACGTCCACGCGGTGCTCAGGCTCGGCTCGGCGCTCAGCCCCTGAGCAGGCGGCGGGTCTCCGCGGCGATCACGAGCTCCTCGCGCGAGGCGACGACCTCTACGCGGAACCGGCCGAGAAAGCGGACGCGCTCGACGATCCGCTCGCGCACGGCGTCGGCGTGCTCGCCGATCCCGCCGGTGAACGCGAGGACGTCGATGCCGCCGCAGGCCGCCGCCATCGCCGCGACCGCGGCCGCGACGCGGTGGACGAAGACGTCGAGCGCGAGCGGCGAGGCCTCGCGTACGTCCCCGGAGCCGCCGCCGGACAGGGCTGCCAGGCCGGACCGGTGCTCGAGCGCCTCCGCGAGCTCCTCCTCCGTCGCCAGCCGCTCGCGCAGCAGGTAGAGCAGTGCCGCGGGATCGACGGAACCCGAACGTGTCGCCATCGGGACCCCCTCGAGCGGGGAGAATCCCATGGTCGTGTCCACCGACCGCCCAGCGAGCACCGCCGTGACCGAGCAGCCGCCGCCGAGATGGCAGACGACGAGGCGCTCCGCCTCGACCTGGGAGGCGACCCACTGGACGGAGATCCCGTGGAAGCCGTAGCGGTGGACGTCCCATTCCTCCCGCCAGCGCTCGGGGATCGCGTAGGTGGACGCGGCGGGTGGCAGGGTGCGATGGAAGGCCGTGTCGAAGACCGCGACGTGGGGGACGTCCGGCAGCGCCTCGCGCGCGCGGCGGATCTCCTCGAGCGCCCGACGGTTGTGCAGCGGCGCGAGCGTCGAGAGCTCCTCGATCGCCCGCTCGACGTCGTCGTCGACGAGCGTCGCCCCCACGAAGCGGCGCCCGCCGTGCACGACGCGGTAGCCGACCGCGTCCGCCGCGACGAAGCCCTCGACCGGCCGGGATTCGTCCTCGCCGACGAGGTGAAGCTTGAGGCTCGTGGAGCCCGCGTTGACCACCAGCACGTCGATGGAAGGAGAGTGCCATGACCGACGACGACCTCCGCCTCCTCGATGCGTACTGGCGGGCCGCGAACTACCTCTCGGTGGGGCAGATCTACCTGCTCGACAACCCCCTCCTGCGCGAGCCGCTCTTGCCGGAGCACGTCAAGCCGCGGCTGCTGGGCCACTGGGGAACCACGCCCGGGCTCAACTTCCTCTACACGCACCTCAACCGCGCGATCCGCGAGCGCGGGCTCGACGCGATCTTCGTCTGCGGCCCGGGGCACGGCGGGCCTGCGGTCGTCGCGCAGTCGTACCTCGAGGGGACGTACAGCGAGCTCTACCCGCACGTGACGCGCGACGAGAACGGGCTGCGCGCGCTGTTCCGGCAGTTCTCCTTCCCCGGCGGGATTCCGAGCCACGCCGCTCCCGAGACGCCGGGCTCGATCCACGAGGGCGGCGAGCTCGGCTACGCGCTCTCGCACGCCTACGGCGCCGCGTTCGACGATCCCGGGCTGACGGTCGCCTGCGTCGTGGGCGACGGCGAGGCGGAGACGGGCCCGCTCGCGACGAGCTGGCACTCGAACAAGTTCCTCAACCCCGAGACGGACGGCCGCGTCCTGCCGATCCTCCACCTCAACGGCTACAAGATCGCGAACCCGACGGTGCTCGCGCGGATCCCGGACGAGGAGCTCGGGTCCCTGCTCCGCGGCTACGGGCACGAGCCGCTCGTCTTCACGGCCGGGTTCGACGAGGAGGACGTCCTCTCCGTCCACGGTCGCTTCGCCGACCTGCTCGACCGTGCGCTCGACGATCGCCGGGCGACCATCGTCTTCCGTACGCCGAAGGGCTGGACGGGCCCGCGCGAGGTCGACGGGCTGCCGGTCGAGGGCACGTGGCGCGCGCACCAGGTGCCGCTCGCCGAGGTCCGGACGAACGAGGCGCACCGCCGGCAGCTGGAGGAGTGGCTCCGGAGCTACCGGCCCGAGGAGCTGTTCGACGACGCGGGCGCGCTGCGAGAGGAGCTCGTGCCGCTCGCGCCCGAGGGCGACCGTCGGATGACCGCCAACCCGAAGACGAACGGCGGTCTCGTGCTGCGCGACCTCGAGCTGCCCGACTTCCGGCGCCATGCGGTTCAGGTGGACGAGCCCGGCGGCGCGACCGCCGAGGCCACGCGCGTTCTCGGGCAGTGGCTCACCGAGGTCGTGCGCGCGAATCCCGAGAACTTCCGCATCTTCGGCCCCGACGAGACCGCGTCGAACCGCCTCGATGCCGTCTTCGAGGTGACCGGCAAGCAGTGGAACGCACGCGTGGAGCCGGTCGACGAGCACCTCGTGCCGAGCGGCCGGGTCGTGGAGATGCTCTCCGAGCACCAGTGCCAGGGGTGGCTCGAGGGCTATCTCCTCACCGGCAGGCACGGGCTCTTCAACTGCTACGAGGCGTTCATCCACATCGTGGACTCGATGTTCAACCAGCACGCGAAGTGGCTGAAGGTGACCCGCGGCATCCCGTGGCGGCGCCCGATCGCGTCGCTCAACTACCTGCTCTCGTCGCACGTCTGGCGGCAGGATCACAACGGCTTCTCGCACCAGGATCCCGGCTTCATCGACCACGTCGTGAACAAGAAGGCGGAGATCATCCGCGTCTATCTGCCGCCCGATGCGAACTGCCTCCTCTCGGTCGCCGACCACTGCCTGCGCAGCCGGCACTACGTGAACGTGATCGTCGCCGGGAAGCAGCCGGCGCTGCAGTTCCTGCCGATGGACGAGGCGATTCTCCACTGCACGCGCGGGGTCGGGATCTGGGACTGGGCCTCGAACGACGGCGACGGCGA
>DATCYP010000030.1:0-7909 GCA_036526375.1 Gaiellaceae bacterium
TGCCAGGCGCGCTTGCGCACCTTGACCGCCGCCTCGAGCAGCGCGAACTTGTACGCCCAGGTCGTGAAGCGGCTCGCGCCGCGGAAGTCGTCGAGCTTCGCGAGCACGCTGACGAGGGCGTCGTCGGCGGCCTCGTTCGCGATCTCGTCGGACACGTCGCCGCGCAGGTGGGGCGTCAAGGCGCGCCGCCGCGAGACCTCGAAGCGTGCGGCGCGCAGCAACAGCGCGTGCAGCCTGCCGACGGCCGCGTCGTATGCAGCGCCCGACGAACGGAGGTCGCGCAGCCACGCACGCGTCTCCTCGTCGACCGTGGGGAGCGCGGTCTCGAGGTGTGGGGCCGTCACCGGCTCGACGGTAGCACTCATGCTGCGTCCTTCTCGTCGAGCGGGGCCAGGATTCGCACGGCAAGTGCGGGGGGACAGCCCCGCTCGACGAGCTCGATCAACGCGTGCAGGTCGTAGCGGCCGTCATGGGAGAGCCGAGCTGCGAGCGGGAGCGGGAAGCCCCGCTGCGTGAGCTGGTCGCGCCGCCACTCCATCACGTCTGCTGCGAGGCTCTTCATGTCTCGACATCTGTCAGCGGCGGAGCCGGAGCGGCGGGTCGTAGACCGACGCGAGGCGCGCGAGTGTCAGCGCGCCGAGCATCAGGCCGAAGTCGCGGACGGCGACGTCGTACCAGCCGGGGTAGCTGAAGAGATTGGTCACGATCCCAGCCAGCCAGGCGGCGACGAGGTACGCGCCGTAGCGCGGCTTCAGCAGGACGACGACGCCGGCGACGATCTCGACGACGCCGACGGCATACATGAACTGCTGCCCTGTGCCGGGCATCAGGTGGTTGATCCACGGCGCGAGGTACTTCGGCCAGTAGACCATTTGGTTCCAGAACTTGTCGAGGCCGAACGCGATGGGCGCGACGGTGAAGGCCAACCGCAGTAGCACGAACGCCTGGTAGCGAGCGTCGTTCCACAGGCTCCGCTGCACGAGCGTCGCCGTGCGCGACCGCGCTGTATCGGCCGCTCCTATCTCCTCCGCAGCACTGCTCATCAGCAACCGTCCTTTCTGGTGGAGTCGCTAGATGAGTGTCGGCCGGCGGTGCGTTTCTTACCGCTGAGGTAAGAACGGCGCCCGCGCCGACACCAAGGGTGCTGCGATGAACAGACGCAGCCTCGAACTGACAGGCGCGCTCCTCGCAGGCTCGGTCGCCGCGGGCGTGCATGCCGGACTGGCGCCCGAACATCTGCGCGAGTGGCCGCCGCTCGGGGCGTCGTTCGTTGTCGCCGCCGTCGTCGCGAGCGTTGCGGTCGCGGCGCTCGTCCTCCGCCCCGGCGCGACGTTGCCGCTTCGCGTGCTCGGCGTCCTGTTGGCGGCGCTCGTCGCCGGGTATGTGACGACGCGCCTCGCCGCCCTGCCACCGCTCGACCCCGAGCGTGAGCCGTTCGACCGCCTCGGCGTCGCTACGACAGCAATCGAGGCGATCGGCCTGCTGCTCGTCCTGCACCTGGCCGTCGCGAGGGACCAGATGACCGCAGCCTTGCCGTCTAGATGTGTTCGGGAAGTCCGAAGCGGCCGGGCAGCGTGGGGTCGGCGAAGAAGGTGATCTCGTCGACCTTGTTGCCGCTCAGGGTGAGGACCATCACGCCCCGGGGCTGCGAGCGCAGGTAGTAGCCGAAGGCCGGCTGGCCGTTGGCGCGGGTCGGGCGTAGCTGTAGCGGCCCGCCAACCTCGGCGCGGCGGTCGAGGTACCCGCCGATCGCTTCGTGCCCTACGAGCTCGCCCGGCTGGGGCGGCATGGTCACACGAGCGTCGGAGCTCAGCAGAGTTAGAAGGCGCGCCGTGTCGCCGGCTTCGACGGCGTCGCTGAACGTGCCGAGAAGGTTCCGTTCGGTCGGCGAGTCGGGCAGCGGTGCCTGCTCGCGTTCGAGGGTGTACGAGGCGAGCGTTGCGCGTGCGCGTTGGAGCGCGGCCTTGACCGACTGCGGCGTCGTCTCGAGGATCGTGGCGGCTTCGTCGGTGTGGAAGCCGAGCACGTCGCGCAGCACGAGCGCTGCGCGCTGCTTCGCGGGCAGCTGCTGCAGCGCGACGATGAACGAGAGCTGGATCGCTTCGCGCTGCTCGTAGCGTGCTTCGGGTCCGGGAGCGGGATCCGGGAGCGCCCGGTCCGGGTAGGGCTCGAGCCAGCTGGGCTCGACGGCGCGGTGGGTCCTTGAGGGTCTCATGGTGTTCTCCCTGGCGGGCCGGCGCCCGCGGTCCCGAATTGCGTTGAGGCTCCGGTTGGTTGCGATCCGGTAGAGCCAGGAGCGCAGTGACGCCCGCTCCTCGAAGCCGTCGAGCCCGCGCCAGGCGGCGAGCAAGGTTTCCTGGACGAGATCCTCGGCGTCCTGCACGGAGCCGAGCAGCCGGTAGCAATGCAGCTGGAGCTCGCGCCGGAACGGCTCGACCAGTGTCGCGAACGCGCGCTCGTCACCTGCCTTGGCTCGCTTGAGATCGACGGTCATCGCGCCCAATGACACCAGGTCCGTCGGAAACGGACCGGCGATCCGTTTCGCGCCAGCGCGGTGTCTTTGACGACGTGACCACCGCGCTCGCACGCGTGTTCGCCTTCTGGCGTACGGGCCTACCGAGGCCCGTCCTCGTTCTTCAGGGCGGGAACGCGCTCAACTACGTCGGCACCGGACTGATCCTTCCCTTCGAGATCATCTACCTCCACGCGGTTCGCGGCTTTTCGACGGCGACCGCGGGGCTGGTGCTGGCGACGGTCATGGGCACGGCCGCAGTGGTGACGCTCCCTTCGGGTGCGCTCCTCGATCGTTTCAGTGCGAAACGGATCCTGATCGCGGGCAATGTCGTGAACGCACTCGGCTACGGGGGCTTGGCGTTTGTCGACCGTCCGTGGCAAGGCTTCGTCTGTTCGGCCGTCGGCGGTGCGGGCTTCGGATTCGTGGGAACCGCCGGCCAAATCCTGACCTTGACCCTGGTCCCGGTGGAGCAGCGCGCCGCATCGACCGCGCTCCGACGAGTCGCAGGCAACTTCGGTCTCGGCCTCGGCGCGACGGTTGCGGGCTTGATCGTCGCGGCCACCCATCATCACCTCCGGGCCTTCCAGGGCCTCTACCTCTGCGACGCAGTCACGTTCGTCGTCTTCGCACTGGTTGTGCTCGTCTGGATCCCGGATCCCGGCCTCGCGGAGCCTCCGTCGGCGAGCGAGGGCGGACAGGGTTTCCGAGCTGTTGCTCGGGATCGGCTCTTGCTCGCTCTGATCGCGGGCAATCTCGCGCTCGTGATGATCGGCGGCGCGTTCTTCTCCTACGTCCTCCCGCCGTTTGCCGTGGCGCATACACCTGTCGGGGCCGGTGAGGTCGGTGTCGTCGTCTTCGTCAACACCTTCTTCATCGTCGTGGCGCAGGTACCGGCGACACGGGTGGTGGCGCGGATGCGCCGCATTCACGCGTTGTTCGCCACCAGCGCCATATTCGCAGTCGGCCTGCTCGCGGTCCTGCTCGCAAGGCTCACGCACTCGACGCTCGCCGCTTTCACCGTCTTGGCCGGGGTGGCGATCGTGATCGCGGTCGCCGAGTGTGGCCAGTTCATCGTGCTCGGCCCGCTCGTCGCGGAGATCGCGCCGCCGCATCTGCTCGGCCGCTACATGTCGCTCTACCAGCTCAGCTTCATGGTCGGCGTCGCGCTCGGCCCCGCGGTCGGCGGCGTGCTGCTCGGAACGTCACCCGACACCATCTGGTGGGGAGGCGCCCTGGCGCTGGCACTGACCGGAGCCGGCTTTCTCCGACTCGGAAACCGGATACCGGATCCCCTCTCGCCGGCGAAATCGCCGCCGCTGCAGGCTGCGTCAGAGGCGACCTGATGCGTCGAGGGATGCGGGGGCGGAGATCTATCCGTAGGCAGATTCCGAAAACGGGAGCGACGGGACTCGAACCCGCGACCTCCGGCGTGACAGGCCGATTCTGGGGGGAGCGACGTCTGGCTACAACCGACTTCGATCTAGGTTATTTGCAGGGCATTCTCGCGCTTCCTCCCGAGTCATTCCGCATGGCTGCGTAGATCGTCCGAGCGGCGTTTGGGCCACGATTGGGCCACACGTCGTCGCCCAGCCGTGTGCCGGCTTCGAGGCCCTTCGGAGACAGCGCTTCGGCTCCGCGTTCGGGAAGGCGTGCATGAAGCGGTGCTTGTCGTCGCCCTGGCGAGTTCGATCGCCTGCCCGGTCGCCGCCATGGCGATGCCGCGGCCCTGGGACTCCGGCTATGTCGCCCGCGGTCCGTCAAGTATCTCAATCCCCGTCGGAGCCTCTGACGGACTCCAACCGTCGACCTTACTTCTTTGCCTTCTTAGCCTGCCGCTTCTCTTTCAGCGTCTTTTGAGCCGGCTTCTTTTCCATGCTCTTCTTCGTGTTCTTGTCCTTGCTCGCCATGTTTCGATCTCCTTGTGGGTGCGAGTGACACTGTCAGCCGTGGCCGAAGATGTCCATCATCCTTCGGCGGAGGGATCGCTTCACGTGCGCCGCGGCTCTGCCGGACGCATCGTCGCAATACCAGCTTCGTCGACTTCAACCACGTAGCGTCCCGGGTCTGCACCACCCCTAAAGCGTTTGAGGCCCTTCGGGCGTCGAGAGACGATTGCGTGGGTGTCGGTGCGGGTCTCGATCACGTAGCCCTCTTTGACCTTTTGGTCAAGGAACGCGTCGAGCGCGTCCCTGCGCGTGCCTAGGGGATCGACCTCACCCACGAGCGCGAGTATCGCAAGTCAGACTTCTCCGCCGACACGGAGAGGGGTGGTGGACGCAGTGTCAATGGTCTGCGTCGAACCGCAGCCGCTCGCGATCGTTCAGCGACAAGCAGCCGGGACAGATCTGCTCGTCGGCGAGGGTGACCCAGGTTGCTCGGTCAGCCGGATCTCGAGGTGCGCGGACGCAGCGTGCACAGAGCAGCGGATGCGGCCAGCCGTCGCGCGCGCTGGGGTCGTCGGTCACGGGTGTTGAGTGAGTTGCTGGTCGATCCAGCCGTTCGCTTCTTCCGGCTCGAGGTCGCGTGCGAACGCGATCTCGGTCGAGAGGAGCGAGCGTGCCTTTGTGGCTATTTCGCGTTCCCAGAGCGACTGTGGTGGCTTGCCGCCCTTGGGTGACCGCGCAGCTTGGCGGCGTGCGCTGTTGCGGATGATGTGGGCGAGCCCGATCGGATTACCGTCGTTCAGTCTGGAGAGGGTCTCTCGCTGACGTTTCAGCCAGGTGTCGCCGCTGAGGGCTTGATCGGTGCTGAGGGCCTCTTGCACGCGGGAGATGTCCGCCTCGTCAGCCAGGGGTCGCAGGAGTTGGCGTGCGCGCTGGAGCGGGAGTTCGACACGCAGTCCGCGGGCGAGGGCGAGGACGACTACCTCTTGCTGCTCGCCGTGGATGACTCGGCTTTCTCGGGCAGTCACGGGCCCGGCCCCGTGCGAGCGGTAGACGACAATGTCCCCGACAGCCAGTTTCAGCTCCGATCTCAAGCGACGCCCACGTGTGCTGCTGCTCGTCTCCGTGCGAGGGCGAGTGTTGCGATCGAGAGTGCGGCGCCGCAGAGCGCGGCGAGGGTCGCGCTGCTAGTGATGAGCAGGCCGGAGGCGAGGGAGAAGTTGATCGCGATGTCCTTGCCAACGCCGAGCGTGAGCAGGATGGCGGCGGTGGCGCCGACGCTGACGACGAGGCCGCCCGCCGTGATCGGGACGACACCGGCTGCAGCGCTGAGGCAGATAACGCAGAGGGCAATAGTGGGCGAGAAGCGGAGGCCGAGTGCGCTGAGCAGCAGGACGGTGCCGAGGGCGCGCGCCGTCCAGCAGGCGAGCAGGTAGAGCGCGGCGATGCCGGCACTCCGCCGCCCGGCGGTGGTCTTGTGCGCGGAGACGTGGTCGACGACGGTGCCAAGTCGTCGGCTGCGGCGAAGGAGTGGCAGGCGGACGAGGCTGGCGCTTGTCAGCAGGAGGATGCAGCAGCCGATGCCAAAGGCGACAACCACGAGGAGCGGTCCGCGGAGGTCGGCTGAGCTGGTGGCAGTGGCGGAGATCGAGAGCGGCAGCATCGCGACTGCATCAACCATGCCGAGCGAGATGATCGAAAGCGCGATCGCCTCGAAGCTGACCCTGATCCCGCCCAACCGGCGCAGCGTCCCGATCTTGATCAGATAGTCGAGCCGGAACGGCAAGACGATGCCGCTGGCAGCCGCCGCCCCGACCGAGGCCAGACAGCGCGCCTGGCCCGGGCATTCATCACGCGGGAACAGGCGCCGCCAGCCGCGGGCACGCGCCACGAAGCTGACGAGGTAACAGACGCCCGCCGCGGCGACGAGCAGCAGGCTCGCATGCGCAAGCGGCCAACTCGAGCCCGTCAGCAGCCTGCCAAGCAGCAAGCAGGCAAGCAGCGTGACCGCGGCGAAGACCGCACCGGCCACCCACCGCCGATGTTGCGCCATCAGCGCGACGCAGAGTCGAAGACGCGGACGGAAGGTCACACCCGCGCAACCTGCAGGTGCGGCTGGCGCTCGGCGGCGATCCGTTTCCACTCCTTGGCTCCGCACATCGGACAGCGCGGAAACGGCGCCGCTGTCGCGATCTGATAACCGCAGCCGTCGCAGCGACGATCGCCCGACGCCGGCTGGGTCACTGCGCCCTCTGGCCGGCACGGATGCCTCCCAGCCGCGCACCCGCCCGGTCGAGCCCGGCCGCGGCACGCAGCCGCTCGAGCACACGCCGCAAACGATTTCTCATGATGTTCCCTTCCGTTGGCCCCCAAGAAAAGAAAAACGCGGGCTCGTGCGAGGGCAAGCCACGGGAACGCTTCAAGAGACAACTACCCCCAAGCCGCGGACGACAAACTGCGTGCACCTGTACGCCTTGTAGCCGGACTAGCCGCTGCAGTCGTCGTGTCGGAGCCGGAGACGCGCCCCTTCTGGGCCGGCGTCGATCTTCTCGACTATCGCGTAGCCGTTCTCGGCTTCAACGATCCGCTCCTGCGTCGACTCGTCGTCTTCGTGCCCGGCCACAAGGAGAAACCAGCAGGGATGCGTGCGCAGCCGGTCGTACTCCTCCAGGCTGAGCATCACCACCTCGAAACACTCACGGTCCGCGCACTCGCACAGAAACGGCACACGATCGGTCGGCTCGAATCGAATGTGTGCCGCGGTCCTCCGCAAGCGCTCGTTCGAGTAGCGGAACCTCGCCTGATCCATCGCAAGGCTCCGCGTCCGGGTCTCGTCGTCGTGCGCCATCCTTGTGCCTGTTTCGTGGTCGGCAACTTTCACACGTAGGGCGTTCTTCGACGGCTGAACCTTGCGCTTGCGCTCAGCCTCACACCTTTCGCGAGTCCGCTCGCTGGCGCGAAACGAAGAAGGCCCGCGAGCGCGGGCCCTCTTCGTCGTTCCTGAGGCCGATGACTCAGACGAGTGCCGGCGCCCTCGTCTCGTGCGCGAGCACCTTTCTGGTCACGACCTTGGGCGGGTTCGGAACCAGCTTCTCGAGCTGCTCCTCCTGCGTCCACTCGGCCGCGACGCGATTCGAGTCCTCGGCCTGGCTGGAGGTATCGAACAGGCTGACCGACTTGACGACGCCGTCGCCCGCTTCAGTCAGGAAGTAGCCCTGAAATCCGGGCAGCTTGCTCAGCCGCGGGATCAGACTGTCGTTCACCTTCCGCGTCAGCTCCTCGATCCGGGTCTGATCGATGCCTTCGTAGCGCCTATGGGTGGCGTACATGGTTGCTCCTCACTGCTTATGCTTCAGGGTTGGAGAACTCGAGCCGAGCTCTCCTGCTGCACTTAGGCCAGGTTTCGCAAGCTGAAGAGGAAAACCTCGGAGCCTCAGCGGCTTCCGCGCTAGGTCTACGCGCCCACACACCATAGCCGCAAACTCGCCCTGCCGTTGTGGCTTGCGGCTAC